>DUQT01000212.1 GCA_012837655.1 Actinomyces sp.
AGATGTTCCCGGATGCCGCCACGGTCATGGACCACTTCCACGTGGTGCATCTGGCAGCCGACAAACTCACCGGCTGCCGGCAGCGGCTCCAACGGGAGACCCAAGGGCGTCGTGGGCGTAAGGACGATCCGTTGTACAAGCACCGTCGCACGCTGTTGACCAGGAGGAACTACCTCACGCAGCGGCAGAAACAACGCCTGGACATGCTGTGGGCCACCGACGATGAGTACGTGGCACTCGAGGTCACCTGGATGTTCTACCAGGACATGATTGCGGCTTACGCGCATCCGCAGAAGTCGGAGGGCAAGAAGCTCATGAGCAGGGTGATCAACAGCATTCGTAAGGGCCTACCGAAGGGGCTGGAAGAGCTCGCGCAACTGGGTCGGACATTGTGGCGTCGGCGTGAGGATGTCCTGGCGTACTTCGATATCGGTGCATCCAACGGTCCGGTCGAGGCGACCAACGGACGGCTCGAGCATCTGCGCGGCATCGCTCTGGGGTTCAGGAATCTCAACCACTACATCTTGCGGTCACTGATCCACTCCGGCCAGATACACAACCGGATCAACGCACTCTAAATCGTGAAGAGCCAAGAAACTGATGGACCGGATCATCAACACCCTGCGCAAGGGACTACCTGCGGGTCTGGAAGAGTTGGCTCAGCTGGGACGGACACTGTGGCGCCGACGCGAGGACATCCTCGCCTACTTCGACATCGGCGCATCCAACGGCCCAGTCGAGGCGATCAACGGTCGGCTCGAGCACCTGCGCGGCATCGCCCTGGAGTTCAGGAACCTCAACCACTACATCTTGCGGTCACTGATTCACTCCGGGCAGCTGCAAACCAGGATCAACGCACTCTAAATCATGAAGAGCCGCGAAACCACTGGAACAACCGGAACAACCAGTTTCGCCACATTCACATAAAGACGAAATCACCGACGAATATCTTTTAGTTCATCTATATCAATGATCGCTTCATTCCCAGGGAGATGAACAGCCCACTCCACAAAATCGTCCTCTCCATCCAAGGCTGAATGCGGAGAGTTGAAAGCCAGGGCAAAACCGACCTCGCCCTTTTCAAAAGAGGGCAGAGCAGTGGAGAACTCCGCATCCTTGCGGTCATCAAAGAGCATCAGAAGCACTGCAGCCCGACCTTTAGACTCCGGCTGCCCCAGCGAGAAGGGTTCCACAAGCCCATCCATAGCCTGAAAGCGGCTACGAGCTCTATCCGTGAGCTGCGCGAGTTCACCAGGATCAACATCAATGGCCGACCTACCTGTAGAAATGCGCTGCAGCGGGTACGTGTGCTTACGGTCTGCACCAGTCAAATCGGCTCGCCCAGAGCGCCGCTTACGACGGATGAGCGGAATATCAAAACCAAGACCCGGGACTCGGATGCTAACTACATTCTTGTCGCGAACGTGGGGAAGAACAACAGCAACTTCAGACAGATGCGCTTCACCAGTCTCACGCTCCTTATCTAAAAGCGAAGATAGGTAGTTTATCTTCGGAGCAACATTGTTCGCATAATAGTGCCCTCTGGCTTCGGAGTCTTCGCTATTGGATTTGAACCAACGCATCTTACCCAACAACTCTACAAACTGCGAGCCGGATACAGTGCCGGTAAAGAACTCTCCGAATCCAGCCGAAGCGCCTGTCGCTTCCCTACGGAACCAAGATAGAGACGTCGACTTGGGTCCCAGACTTTCCAGAAGAGGTAGAGCTACCTCCATGTTGTTGTGTCTCAAGTCCCGCCGGGCAGTCGGAAGACTGGTGAGTTCCGCAACACCTGGAGCTGCTGCCGACTTCTGAATATACGCGTTGAACATCTTGTTCTTTGCCGTAGGCGGAAGGTTTGGTAACGACTGCCTCACAACAGCTGCGAGTTGCATCGGGTTGAGCTTGGGAGCACCATTAGAATCCGGTTTACTATATACGGATACGAACTCCCGAAACGCGTCCTCATCCTGCATCGAGGCTTCAAATAGCTCGATAAGTGACTCTGGAGCATACAGTCGAACCAGATCCTGATAACCACGCCTAAAACCAAACCAGCGACCGGTTTGCATTAGGGTGTCTGCGCTTCCAGACCGCCGCCGAAAATAGCTCACAGTCAATCCTTCAACTGTATAACCACGGGATAGTTTCAGTCCGCCGACTAGAATTTTCCAGACTTTACCGCCCGCAAAATCGGCCTCATCGCCACCCTCGGAATTCACAGTAAGTACCGGGGCTAAGCTATCTCGGTTAACATCCCGAGATATCTCTTGAACGGCATCTCCAATAAAAGGAACGAGCTCGTCAAAAGAACTAGGCACCGGGAAACCATCGTTGTACTGCTCGAGCGAAATTACGGGCTGCACGCTTTCTAGATACAGGTGCTCCAGCTCATTCAAGCGCCCCCCAGCGACATACGCAGCTTCGTGCCACAGCCGAACGAGCAAGTCGCGAGCATTACGATGCGAGCTTTGATCGGTAGCTTCATGCACGAGCATCGTATGATGATCAAAAGTTATCTTGGAGTTCTGTTCTCTGAACTTTTTGATACCTCCTGTGAGAACAAACATATCCAGGGCTTCCCGAATCTCTTCTTCTCTTACCTCAACGAATTCTTCATCGCCCAACATGATCGGCTCTTCCTCAAGGATCCGCAAAAAGGCTTTACTCCTAGAGTTAGAGATCGTCGCTTCTTCAAGCGATCCGCGGAAGTTCATTCGGTCATGAAACCACTTCGCTCCCCGATACGCAGGAGGTTCATCGAGGACAAGAGCATAACTCTTGGGGTAAAGATCTTCAGCGTCGGAAGGATCAATGAAGACGTTCGCGAACGGTGTGGCTGTATAACCTACATACTGGGCGGGGTGGCCATTTTTAAGAATATTGGTTATCTGCCGATTGACCGCGGTTCGCTCCTTTTCCTCTCCAGTACTCTTCTTCTTGTTGTCACGTGTATTGATAGACGCTTGGTCAGACTCGTCGTCAATCACCAATATGGGAAGTCGCTCCAGTAGTCCTTCCTTTTTCGATCGGGCGAGATCATCACTCAACTTCTCGAGAACCTTGCTGTTCTTCTTCACTACCGCGACAAAGCAGGGCATCTTCTCGATAGCGTCGTGGCTTAGCCGGCGGGAACCCTGCGTGAAGTCGCTGAGCCGAATTCCATGCTGGGATCCCTTGTAGTCTCCCCGCTTGATCGATGTAGTTAATCTCCTGATCTCGGGAAACCCCTCCGTCCCATAACGGGGCCCATGGGAGATAAACCCTCGCCCGTCTTCCAAGAGGTCAGAGTACCAATCATCGTCATCATCAAAATAGGATTCCAACTTGCGATCGCGCGCTGTTAGAGAATGCTCATCGCGACCATCAAGCACTGCCTCTCGCCCGAATAGCTCCATATCAAGACGGCGCTGCGTTTGGTACCGGAGGTTGTCCTGCATACCTGCCAAAACGATGATCATGCGGTAACCAGCATCGATCGCTTTCGCCGCTACAGCCGTAAAGTTGGCAGTCTTACCGCTCTGCACGTAACCAACCACAAGTCCCCGGGTAGCCCGATCATCGCTCCCTCGCGGATCAGCTAGACGCCGGACTACCTCACGTGCTTGTAGGTTCACGGATTCGATGGATTCCGCCGTCCATCCTTTACGCTCAAGCACTCTCTTGTAGTCATTCCAGTAGTTGCAGTTCTCAGCTTCTCTGTCTGCTGTGTACCAATCGTTAAACTCGTCATCAACGACGACGATCTTGGGAGGCTTAGGGTATCGGTCTTCAATCGAAGCACGAAGAGAAGCAATCCCCAGGCTTTCAAAAACCCAATGCTTCCGATCCTCTGAACCTGGAGCCGTGTGCGTGTTAGGAAGAACAGAATCTCCGGGAGCCTTTATCGCTTCGCGAATGACGTTGAGCAGTGGGGTCACCTGTTCATTAGTCGACTCAACCACGTAGGTAGCTATAGAGTCGAGATCCACGTTCGAATCCGGCTCGTTAAAAGCTATAACTTCCAAAAGTGTGCGATTAAGGCGTATTCTTCCAGATCCATAGAACTCTGAAATCCAGTTCCTAAGTTGCTCAAATTCTTTCTCGTTCATTACGATCCTCTCTCTACATTTCTAACGCTCGTGATCTGATTAGTCATTTGTCAACAACTCTTCCCTCGAAAAGAGTTCAAAAGTAGCACCCGAGTACTGCTTCCATTCATGGAGCTCAACCTCTGCAGCCTCGTTAAGTACTGAGAGGAGAAATTCGGTGTTGACCGTCAATTTTGAACCCGCACGTCCCGATCGAAAATACTCGTTGAACAATAAGAAGATCAATGTCTTGACTACAGGGGCATCGTTCAAACGTCCACGTGTAGGGTTAATCGCTTCCCTAAAGCGTTGATTGAGCACTATTGCATTGGCCTTCTTATCAAGGTATATAAACTTCTTGTTGGGTGTTCGAGCCCATCGAATCGATACTTCCTCCTTGTTCTCTACTCGCCCAAACTCGGCAAGCGCCTGTTTGATCTCTGGAGCCAGTCCTCTTCCAGCCGGCACGATCGGGTCTACGGTTGGCCGGTGACGGTTTGCAATTCTAGTCGCCTCAGTCGCGTCCTCGATTACCTGCTCAATCGATCGAGAAGAGCCATCAACAGTTCGAACTTTGCGGATGAATTTAAAGAACTCTTGCTCGAGGCGTACTGAGTCCTTTTGCGGACTAACAGTAATATACTTCTCTAGTATTCGTGGATCTGATATTTCAATTCTGAGGTTCTTAAGCAGCCTGCTCTCGGTCCTATACCCGTACCAGCCGCCCTTGGTAATAAGTCTTCCCTGATCGTAAATATAGAAGCCTTGGTGCCCGCTATCGGTTCGTTGTCCCAGTTCGAACTCATGGGCTTTCGACTTCGGCCAGATGTGCGCAGTGATGGCAGGAGCCCCAGCCCGGCCATTTTCCGCCAACGTCAGGGGGTAGTTTGGGTCTCCAGACTTCCTGTACCCGAACGGGTTAATTGCATCCGGGAGTATGGATAGGCTCGCTACACGGGCTCTGTTGCTTTTTGTGTACAGACCAATGCTTATTCGGGATTGTGCAATAAATTTGTGATACCGGAGACCAATATGCAACCCAACATCCGTAATCGTTCGCGACAAGAATTCCGCGGCTCGGTTCTTTTCCGGACCTTGATATACCTGTGTCAAATCATCCCAGAAAACCGAAGTGCCTGCTTTTTCGTCAACAAGCTCTTCCCGCTCGTACCAAAGTTTGCGACCGGTTGTTAGATCCAAAATATCAACATCGAAAGTTCCCTTTCTCAACACCCGGGATTCAATCTTTTCCCCTTTTGGCCTCGTTACAATCGTGGTTGTATTTGAGTTAGAAAGGGAAGCCTCTTTCAATCCCATTCCGTAACGCCCGATCGTTACTTCTTTGAGTCCTTGGTGTAGCCCGACTCTTAAAGCGTGATTGACCTGTTCCGCGTCCATACCGACACCGTCATCATGTACAGATATTCTTTTTATCTTTCCGTTAATAGTGTGGAAAACTATCGCAATGTTCTTCGCTTCAGCATCAATTGCATTGTCAATTAGCTCGTCCAATCCGGTAGCCACCGAATGGTTGCTCGAAAGCGCCGCATGAACTTCCGCCGTCGGTGGAAGGTGCACTTTTCCTACAATGTTTGCTGCGGAATATGTGTTGGTGTTCAAGGGCCCTCCGTAGAAGCAAGTTTCGATATGGCGATCTTATACCCTTTGCCGGACAGTTCGAGCCGAATGATCGATCATGTGTTCGCTCATTCACCAGCCCACCCCCGCGCGGGTGCGGTCAAAGTCTACCGGCACTTCCAAGCTCGGCGGTTTTTGCTGGTCACAGTCGATTTTTGGTCTTTCTCTCCTCACCCTATAGAAGAACGGGGCCCCGTTCCATCTCCGCCGTGTCGGCTCAGTTAGAGTTAGCCCGTCGATAGTTGCATGATTTCGTTTGGCAAAGGACTCCCCGGTAGGTCATGACTAGTATCCGTACCCTCAGCTTGTTCAACAATAAGGGTGGTGTTGGCAAGACCACCCTCTCCAGCAACATTGCCCACGACTTCGCCCAGCGTGGGTGCAGGGTCCTCTACGTAGACTGTGATCCGCAATGCAATGCTACCCAGCTCATGCTCGATGAGTACCAGACTGAAGAAATCTACGCGACTGATTCGAGCTCCCAAGACCCTCTACGCTCTGCGTTGTCCAGGACGGTTTATGGGCTGTTTATCCCGTTGAGGGAGGGCGAGCCTGAGATTGATAGGAACATCCACGTGGCGCATTCTGAGCGGTTTGGCGTGGATGTTTTGGCTGGTCATCCGAACCTGTCGCAGATTGAAGACCTAATGAGTGAGGCTTGGCAAACGGCCCTGGGACGACAGACCGCTGCCTTTCGTCGAGTACACTGGGCGGGTCAGCTGGTTACCGCCATGGAGGATGCGGACCGCTACGACATCGTGATGTTCGACGTCGGGCCGAGTCTTGGGCCGTTCAATCGAACTGTGCTTTTGGGTTGCGATGCGTTTGTGACGCCCACATCAACCGATCTTTTCAGTTATCACGCTTTCGGCAACCTCGCCCGCTGGTTTGAGGACTGGACCGAGGAATACGGTGTGATGACCGAAGGTAACCTTCATGAGTGGAACAAGTACTCTTCAGACGTCGAAGCAAAAGCGCGCCCGCTGCGTCTTCATAGTCAGTCCGGCCGAAATCTGAAGTACCTCGGTTTTACCACACTCGAGTACATAAAACGCACTTCGGGAGGGAAGGAACAGCTAGTTGGCGCCTTCGAGCGATTCCGAGGGTTGTTTGCGGAAGAGGCTCATCGAATTGCTGACAGTTTGGGTCAAGAGTCAGACGATTATCTTTTGGGCAGGATACCCCATATGTATTCTATGCCCGCTACCGCCCAAGATGCGCACTCCCCCATCGCAGGGTTGTCGATCCGAGATGGCGTACGCGGAAGTCAACTCAATCAAAAGAATGGTTATGTGGAGCATATTCAGAGAGTCTCTGAAGCGATCTATTCACAGTTGATGGAAACGAATTGATGTTTCGCTAATCCGTTACTGCAGTGTCCCCCGTGAATCCTGTTCTCGGGGGCTCGAAACTTGTCGGGTTTTCAACTTTGAGCACCCCACAAGGAATGACAAAATGCTGCCCCCGTTACCTTGAGGCTATCCCCAAAAATTGGGGATAGCCTCAAGGTAACGGGACGCATCTGGGGCAGTGCCATTGCGGCGGCCGCACCGGAGGCCGGCCGCCGCGCGAACCCGATGGCGGTGGTGACCGGTTCCGCCACCTCCACCGACAGTCCGGTGGTCTACATCGTCATCCTCGTCGCGATGATCGCCGCCGGAGTGGGTGCCTGGCACGTGTGGCAGTGTGGCGGCGTCGATAAGCGTCTTATCGACGCTGCACGGCCTCGCGGCCTTCCCAGATGTCGCGGACCTCGTCGGACTCGGGGTCGTTGAGGTAGCGCTCGAGGGAGGAGTCGAGCTCGTTGATCCACTC
>DUQT01000213.1 GCA_012837655.1 Actinomyces sp.
AGCAGCCTGTACATGCGCTCAATCTGCACGCCGGTCATGCCGACAGCCTTAGCAGCGTCCTCGTTGCCTTCCCCGTTAATGCGCAAATCACGCATGTAGGAACGCATTGCGGCCAAACGACGCAACGACTTCTCTACGGGGCGAGTGTCGCCGGCGGTGAACAGGCCAGCGAGGTACTCAACCGGGATGCGCATGTTTGCAAGGGCGGTCAGGAGGATCTTGTAATCCTCCGCGTCATTACCCGATGCGGTGACTGCGTCAACGACCGGGGACAGCGGCGGAATGTACCAAACCATTGGAACCGTGCGGTATTCCGGGTGCAGAGGCAGGGCGACTTCGTATTCCTGGATCAGCGACCAAATCGGCGACTGCTGTGCAGCCGTGATCCAGTCGTGAGGAACACCGTTTTCTTCCGCGGCGGCGATCACGTCCGGATCGTAGGGATCCAGCATGATGTCGCGCTGAGCCATGTAGAGGTCGTGCTCGTCCTCCACCGAAGCGGCCTCGATTACGCGGTCAGCGTCATAGAGGATGACACCCAGGTAGCGCAGACGACCCACGCAGGTTTCTGAACAGACGGTCGGCTCACCGGCCTCAAGACGCGGGTAGCAAAGCGTACATTTCTCCGCTTTACCGGTCTTGTGGTTGTAGTAAACCTTCTTGTACGGGCATTCCGACACGCACATGCGCCATCCGCGGCACTTGTCCTGGTCGACCAGCACAATTCCGTCCTCGGTGCGCTTGTACATCGCGCCTGACGGGCACGACGCCACGCACGCGGGGTTCAGGCAGTGTTCACAAATGCGGGGCAGATAGAACATGAAGGTATGTTCGATCTGCGTTTTGACCTTGAGGTTCATCTTCTCCAGGATCGGATCTTCCTGGAGAGTCTCCATTGAACCGCCTAGGGAGTCGTCCCAGTTGGAACCCCACTCGATCTTGTCGATGGGCTCGCCGGTGATCTGCGATACCGGGCGGGCCGTGGGAACGAACTTCGACTTTCCTGCTCCGAGCAGTGTTTCGTACTCGTACGTCCACGGCTCGTAGTAGTCGTCAATCTGAGGCATGTTGGGGTTTGAGAAGATCGTGGCGAGCTTCTTCAAACGCCCTCCGGCGCGCGGCTTGAGCTTGCCGGAGTCCGTCCTCGTCCAACCACCTTCCCACTTTGCCTGGTCTTCATATCCGCGTGGGTATCCAACACCTGGCCTGGTTTCAACGTTGTTGAACCAGACGTATTCAGTGCCTTCGCGGTTCGTCCATGCCTGCTTACAGGTCACGGAGCAGGTGTGACACCCGATGCACTTATCGAGGTTCATCACCATTGCGATTTGAGCCATAACTCTCATCAGTACTGCACCTCCTGGCTGCGGCGACGAATCAGCGTAACTTCGTCACGCTGGTTGCCGGTCGGGCCGATGTAGTTGAACGCGTAGGACAGTTGCGCGTACCCACCGATCAGATGGGACGGCTTCAGAATGATTCGGGTCAGCGAGTTGTGGATACCGCCTCGCTTGCCGGACTTCTCCGCAACCGGGGTAGCAACCGTGCGTTCCTGCGCGTGATACATGTACACGGTGCCTTCCGGCATGCGGTGCGACACGATCGCGCGAGCAGCGACGACGCCGTTGCGGTTGTAGGCCTCGACCCAATCGTTGTCGCGTACTCCGATCTTTTCCGCATCCTGGGGCGACATCCAAATGGTTTGACCACCGCGGCCAAGCGCCAGCATGTGCAGGTTGTCGAAGTACTGCGAGTGAATCGCCCACTTATTGTGCGGGGTCAGATATCGCACTGC
>DUQT01000214.1 GCA_012837655.1 Actinomyces sp.
ATCGATGCTGATATCGAGTTCGATAGCTTCACCGCCGCCAGAAACGTTGTCGAGGGGAACGGGCTCGTCGACGCTGAACGATAGCCCATCGGAAAAGGTGTAGGTATCCGTAATGGGAACTACCTGGGAGCTTGCACTGCCCTCCCCCGATCCTTGCAGTTCACCCAGTTTTGGGCCGTTTCCATTGTTTTGCGACGAGGACGTGGCTGGAGCGGACTCTTGGTTCGATGCGTCCGGCTCTGCGTTTGAACAGCTGGATAAAGACAGTACGAGGGCGCCCACACAAACGCCGATCATTACGAGTTTCCCACCAAAGTGGAAGAATGACTTGACGTTTCGCATGGACGCCCTCGTGAAATTATGGACTGAGGCTTAGAGCTTTGCTAACGCATCTAGAGCGGCCTCGTAGTCGGGCTCGGTCTTGATTTCGTCGTTCAGAGCAACGTAGCGAACTACGCCCTCTTCGTCAACAATCATGATGGTACGGGCAAGTAGGCCGGCCATGGGGCTTTCCGCGAGCTTGACGCCGTATTCGTCACCGAAGTTGGAGCGGAAGGCGGAAGTCGTGATGACGTCTTCGATTCCTTCAGCACCGCAGAACCGGTCGAGCGCGAACGGAAGGTCCATGGACACGCCCAGGACTACGGTGTTGTCGAGGTTTGCGGCAACCTCGTTGAAACGGCGGACGGACTGGGCGCAAATGCCGGTGTCAATCGAGGGGTAGATGTTGAGTACTACGCGCTTGCCGGCGTAGTCAGATAGCTTGACCTCAGAGAGGTCGGACTTGGTGACCGTGAAGTCGGGAGCCTTGTCCCCTACCTTCGGCAGGTCGCCAACAGTGTGTACGGTTTCTCCTGCAAGAAGTGTTTTGCTCATATTTCCAGTATGGTCCAGCGCGGCGCGCTTCGCAGTTCGAATCTCATCGAGACGCGCACTTAGACGACAACCTGAACACGTGATTCACCGAGCCTGGTTGACCTGGTAGTCTTGCCTGGTATCTCATCTCAACACGTGAAAATAATTCCCTGGAGGTCCCATGGCCGGCGGCATCGTAGCCCTCCTTGATGACATTGCGACGCTTGCCCGCGCAGCTGCGGCCAGCGTCGATGACGTGGCTGCGGCCGCTGGGAAAGCCAGTGCCAAAGCTGCGGGCGTCGTCGTTGATGACACGGCTGTGACACCGCAGTACCTAGAGGGCCTGAAGCCAGAACGCGAACTTCCCATTATCAAGCGAATCACGCTCGGATCCCTGCGCAACAAGTTGCTGATCATCCTGCCGATAGCGCTACTACTCAGCCAGTTTGCTCCGTGGGCACTCCCAATAATCCTCATGCTGGGTGGTGGCTACCTAGTCTTTGAAGGCATGGAGAAAGTCTGGGAAAAGATCTTCCCCACGAAAGCCGACCAGAAACCAAAAATCGCCGGCGGACAAAATGCTGAAGACCAAGTTGTCAAGAGTGCCGTCACCACCGACCTCATCCTCTCCGCGGAGATCATGGTCATCGCCCTCAACGAAGTAGCCCAAGAAGGCTTCTGGTCCCGCACCATCATCCTCATCATTGTCGGGTTCGGCATCACGTTCCTCGTGTATGGCGTCGTCGCGCTACTCGTGAAAATGGATGACGTGGGCATGCACCTACAAAGACGCGATTCCAAACGCCTACAGAAACTCGGCACCGCCCTCGTAAAAGCAATGCCTAAGGTCCTAACTGCAATTGGTGTGATTGGAACGCTAGCGATGCTGTGGGTGGGCGGACATATTATCGTCACGTCGCTCGCGGACGTTGGTTTCACGATTCCGGCGAACTTGGTTCACTCCGCGGAAGCCTTCGTCGCCCAAATCGCAATCATGGGCGGTTTCCTTGCGTGGACGGTCAATACGACGCTGTCCCTGCTGCTCGGAACGCTGGTGGGCGGAATCCTCGTCGCGATCGCGCACCTGATTAAGCATCGTCGTGGTTCAGATTCCGACTGCACTGAAAAGATTTCCGAGGGCGTGGCTTCGTAGCTCCTCGTGTGAAGGCTCGCTGAACCCGGTTCCTTCTGACTTTGATCCGGTGACTCACCTCTGACTTCGACCGCTGACGCGACGAGGTTAGAAACGCCCTCTTTGATCGCGACTATATGCCGTTCCAATGGACGGCTCCGATTCTTCGAAGGCAAGCGCGAGCACCCCTGCACGCGCAGTTCCATTGGACGGTTCCGAATGTTAGTAGGCAACCCGGAGCCCCGCACGTGCAACTTCATCGGACGGCTGTGTTGCGATACGTGGACAGGAAATCTTGCGTGGTAGGCGTCCGTATAGCATGAGGTAGGCCTGCGCGTGCGCCGTTGCCTGCCTGGGCCATCAACACAA
>DUQT01000019.1 GCA_012837655.1 Actinomyces sp.
CACGTTTGGCCACCACGAGCAGTGCTCGTGGTGGCCAAATCTCAAGACCTTTTACCTAGTTCACAGATCGCCCAGCCCTCAAAAGATAACCAAGCTGAGTTAACCAAGCCGAGTTAACCAAGCCGGGTTACCTAAATTCGGTTCGCAGAGCGGATTAGACGACCGCGATATTCAGTTCAAACTAGGCCTGCTGCCATACGGCGTCGAACGGCGTGTGTGCGGGAAGGCGACCCTCGATACCGCGGGTTACCAGTTCCTTCGCGACGCGGACGGCCTCGTAGACGTCGGTGCCCTTTGCAAGTTCCGCGGTGATCGCAGCAGCCAGCGTGCAACCAGCACCGGTCGGACGTTCATCGCCCACCTTCGGAGCCGCGTAGCGAGTGATCTTCTCTCCATCCCACAGCAGGTCAACGGCCTCATCACCGGGCAACTGCATTCCGCCCTTAGCCAGGACATACTTCGGGCCTAGTTCACCAATCTTCTGCGCAGCCTTAGCCAGATCGTCCTCGTTCTTAATTTCCATTCCGGAAAGTGCGGACGTTTCGAAAAGGTTCGGCGTGACGACGGTTGCCAGTGGGAGGATTTTTTCCTTTAGCGCTTCGTCCGTGTCGTGCGCGTCGCCTTCTTCCTGTCCTTTACAAATGAGGACGGGGTCGAGGACGATGTTCTTCCAATCCTGCTTGCTGAGCGCCTCTGCGACCGCCTCAATGGTCGGGACGGTGCCGAGCATACCGATTTTGGCGGTGTCAACATCCCAAGTGGAGGTGCCGGCCTCAACCTGATCCAGGATTACCTGCGGCGGTACCGGCACGAAACGGTGCGCCCAGTTGTTCTTAGGATCAAACGAAACGATGCACGTGATTGCACCAAGACCGTAAACCCCTAGCTGGTGGAAGGTTTTCAGATCAACCTGAATACCTGCCCCGCCGGTTGCTTCGTTGCCGGCAATAACCAGAGCTTTGGAAGGATTCTGCGAAGACATTTAGACCTCGTTCATTACTTAGACGCCCTCACGGTAGGAGGGATTCACTGTATTTATACGCGCTGTGAGCGTTCCCTGTACAGTTTAGTCCGCGACTTGAGCGCGCTTCGCGCGTCTAGCCCGGTTGTATGCGCGGCGTTTTTCAGCCAGGATCTCGCGTAAATCCGGGTCTTCCATGACCATGCGAACCGTCTGGCAATCCTGAGGTCCGGTGACAAACGCCTGACACAGGGTGCACGGTTCTCCCGGTCGAAGTGGACAAAGTGGCGCGGCCTTACCAACCCGGGAACGTCGAGCGCGTTCCTCCGCGCTCAGTCGTTTGCGGCGCGGCCTCTCTCGCACATCTTCGGGCCGCCTCTGTGCTGGCCCGTTCTGCGCCGGACCCGCATTGGCCAAGTTCTTCTGCGCGAGTCCCATATTTGTCGGCCTTGTTTCGGATGATCTCGTATCGGCCGGCTTTGAAACCTCCCACGGCGGCTGATAGCCCACCGGGGGTGCTGGAACAAAAACTGGCGTACTCATGCAATTATTTTCTAATCCCCGCAGGGTTCCTTCAACTTATTGTGACCGATAATTCAAATTTGAAGAAAGTGGGTCTTTTTGCGCTGGTTTTCAGCTGTGCCCGTCTGCCCTAGTCATGGGCCATGTCAACGAAGCGCGCGTAGTGACCCTGGAACGCCACTGCGATCGTGCCGGTTTCGCCGTTACGGTGCTTAGCCACGATGATGTCCGCTTCGCCGGGGCGGTCATCCTGCTCGTAGTAATCCGGGCGATGTAGCAGCATGATCACGTCAGCGTCTTGCTCCAGCGAGCCCGATTCACGCAGGTCCGCAATCATCGGTTTCTTGTCGTTTCGCTGCTCGGGACCACGGTTCAGCTGCGCTACCGCAACCACGGGGATTTCCAGTTCCTTCGCGAGCAACTTAAGCGATCGCGAAAACTCCGAAACTTCCTGCTGGCGCGACTCCACCTGTTTACCTGAAGACATGAGCTGCAGGTAGTCCACAACCACCAGACCCAGGTTGTGCTGCTGTTTCAAACGGCGACACTTTGACCGAATCTCGTTCATCGCCATGTTTGGCGAATCGTCGATGTAGAACGGCGCATCAGAGATATCCGAAATCGTCTTCGACAACCTCTGCCAGTCCCGCTCATCCATGTCACCGCGGCGCATCTTGCCAAAGTGCACGCCAGCCTCAGCGGCAAGCAGGCGCATTCCGATTTCCTCGCGCGACATTTCCAGCGAGAAAATAACCGAAGTTATGTTGTGATGAATCGCCGCAGCGCGCACAAAGTTCATTGCCAGCGTGGACTTACCCATTGCCGGACGCGCGGCCACAATAATCATCTGACCGGGTTGCAGTCCCGTTGTCAGATAATCCAGGTCCTTGATCCCTGTCGGTACGCCCTTGGAAGAATCCTTGTTTTGCGCCAACTCGTCAAGACGCACAAGCAGCGGATCCGCGATATCTGCCAGCGCCACGTAATCCGTGGTGTTGCGCCTTTCCGAAACCGCAAAGATTTCTGATTGTGCCGCATCCACAATGTCGTCAACGTCGCCACCGGATTCGGCGTATCCCAGCTGAACGATCCTAGTTCCAGCTTCAACTAGGCGGCGAAGTTGAGCGCGCTCGCGGACAATGCGAGCGTAGTAACCAGCGTTTGCCGCGGTTGGCACAGACGCGATCAGAGTATGCAGATATGTCGGATCCTGAAGCCGGCCCAGCTTGCCCTCACGATCTAGCTCAGCTGCTACGGTCAGCGTGTCCACTGGCTCACCGCGAGCGTAAAGCTCCATGATCGTGTTGTGGATCATCTCGTGATCCGGGCGGTAGTAGTCCGTACCATCGATTGCTTCAATGACGTCGTTAACTGCGTCCTTTGAAAGCATCATCGAGCCCAGAACAGACTGTTCCGCCTCCACATCCTGGGGCGGTGTGCGATCAAAGCCCGAACGGTCCACCAACTGGAACCAACCTTTCAAAAACTAGTTCAGCAATCCACATGAACCCGAATAATTCAGCAATTCACTGTAACCGGCATTCTCGCGGAACTGTGCTTCCACGCAGAACTGTGGATAACCCGCGCGCGTGTGCAGGCATGCGACACAGTACCGCTAACCTAGGACATTGCATAACCCTAAATGTTGACAACTTGTGTAAAAACTGTGGATAACCCCTGTGGATAATGTGAATTCTGTGGATAACCTGTGGATTATTTTTAGACCCTGTCAACGTCGTCCACGTGCGTTCCCCAAAATCTGGGGTAAATTGTCCACAGTCTTTTACACATCCTGTGGATAGAAAGTTACTAGGAGGATAGGTGGATAGATCTGGTGAGGGTTCAAGTAAGCCTCAACCATCACTCGAGGGTTCGAATCTGAATCGGCAGATCCTCGGCCTCGCCATTCCAGCCTTCGGCGCACTGATTGCCGAGCCCCTGTTCCGAACCATTGATTCTGCCATGGTGGGACACCTGGGCACGGCGCAACTCGCCGGCTTGGCGCTTTCTTCCACGATCCTGATGACGGCGGTAGGCATTTTCATTTTCTTGGCCTACTCCACAACGTCAATAACGTCGCGCGCAGTTGGCGCAGGCAAGACAGCGCAGGGCCTGAAGGCAGGGATTGACGCCATCTGGCTGGCGTTCTTCCTGGGAGTTGCCGTGGCTACGGTCATGATCGTTGCGGCCAAGCAGATCGTCGTGCTTTTTGATCCGGATCCACAGGTTGTCCCACACGCAATTGCATATTTGCAGTACTCAGCTCCCGGCCTCGTCGGAATGCTTGTTGTACTGGCTGGAACTGGCACTTTGCGAGGTTTGCTGGATACGAAGACGCCGCTTTACGTTGCAACTGCGGGAGCTGGGGCCAATGCGCTGCTAAACGCACTGTTCATTTACGGCATGGACATGGGGATTGCCGGATCCGGCTTAGGAACAGCCATCGCACAGTCGCTAATGGGACTTGCCCTGGTGATCGTCGTTGTTCGGGGTGCACGCAAGCACAACGTTGACCTCTCGCCCTCGTTTGGTGGACTTGCAGGAGCCACGTGGGCTGGTATTCCGCTGATGATTCGAACGCTGACGCTTCGATTGGCGATCCTCGCGACAGTTGCCGCGGTGACTCGCACGGGAGCGATTGCGCTGGCCGGCCACCAGGTTGTGAACACGGTGTGGAACTTCGCGGCGTTTGCGCTGGATGCGCTGGGGATCTCCGCGCAGGCACTGATCGGATACTCCCTGGGTCAGAACAACCCGAAGCAAACCCACGCCCTGCTTAAACGAATCACGGTTTGGGGTCTGGGTGTTGGAGCGCTGATTGGCGTCCTCATCATTGCAACGTCACCGTTCCTGCCGTGGATTTTTGGAACGGATCCGCTGATGCATCACGCCGCGATGCGGGGCCTGTGGGTTGCGGGCGCGTTCCAGATCCTAGCTGGGTTCGTGTTCATGATGGACGGAATCCTGATAGGCGCGGGCGACAACAAGTATCTGGCGGGGGCAGGCATTCTCACTCTGGTTGCCTACCTGCCCGCGCTGTGGGCGATCGTGGTTTACTTCGACAACGTTGCCGGCGGATCGGGAGCAGCGGCTACCGCGCTGACTCCGCACCAGCAGTCAACCGCCCTAGTCTGGGTGTGGATCGCGTTCGCGGGCGTGTTCATGGCAGCGCGTGCTCTGACCACCGGGTTGCGCGCTCGCGGAACCAAATGGATGCATTCCGAAAAGTAGACGTGCCGCGCATGTAACGCAGCAAGGCCCCGCGCAGATCGAGAACCTTTGCGATTCGTCCGCTGTGGAAAAGAGAGCAGAAATCGCACTGTGGAAACGCGGACGGAAATCGCGCCGTGAAAACCGCACGCGCCGCGAATCCCCGGTAAACCCGCCTGATTCGCTGAGTTTGCTCACAATTCTTCGGGCGGGTATAGAGAAGTCCTCCTCATAGCGGTAGGATTGGGAGCCGGTTCACTAACCGTGGACCGAATCGCATATCCCTCCTGTCACGGAACGACCGTGACCGAATAGACCAGAGGAGGTGGGGAAACATGCGTGCCTACGAACTGATGGTGATTTTCAATCCCACTGTTGATGAGCGCACTGTCGGCCCCTTGATGGAGAAGCTCCTAGCCCAGGTAACTGAGGCTGGCGGATCCGTTGAGAACGTCGACATTTGGGGCAAGCGCCGCCTTGCTTACGAGATTGAGAAGCAGTCCGAGGGAATCTACGTCGTTGTAAACATGACTTCAACGCCGGAGGTTGCCCAGGAAATCAACCGACTGCTCACACTGAACGAAACCGTTATGCGCACCAAGCTGCTGCGCACGGAAGAGTAACAACTCGCGAATCTGAGCTGAGAGTCTGAGGAGCCAAAGATGGCTGGAGATACCATTGTGACCATTGTCGGCAACCTAACTGCCGACCCGGAACTTCGCTACACCGCATCGGGCGCACCGGTCGCCAACTTCACTGTTGCTTCGACCCCGCGCACTTTTGACCGCAACTCGGGACAGTGGAAGGACGGGGAAACCCTGTTCATGCGCTGCTCCGTTTGGCGTGACGTTGCGGAAAACGTAGCTGATTCCCTAACTAAGGGAACCCGCGTTATTGTCCAGGGACGTCTCCAGCAGCGCTCTTACGAGACTCGTGACGGCCAGCAGCGCACCACTGTAGAACTACAGGTTGACGAGGTCGGCCCGTCGCTTCGGTACGCGCGCGCCCAGGTGAACCGCAACCCCTCCAACTACGGAGGCGGCCAGGGTGGATACAACCAGGGCGGCATGAACCAGGATGCCGGTTCGAACTTCGGTGGCCAAACCTATGGCGGCGGTCAGCAAAACGCTGGCTACAACGCCGCCCAGGGTGGTTCCGCGGACGACCCGTGGGCCACGGGAGGTAACTCCGGTGGCTCATTCGGTGGCGATTCCACCGCGTTCGATAACGAACCTCCGTTCTAAGCGCTCGCCAGCTACGCAACCGGCGCACCAGCGCGGGTTGCAAGGTTCAGCTCAAACTTTGCTCACCAACTGTGGCACAGAGCCGATGGGTCTGTGCGTGTGATTTTTAGGAGACACCATGGCGAAGCCTCAACTTCGCAATAAGCCGATTAAGAAGAAGGCGAACCCGCTGCGGTCCGCCAAGATTGACAAGATTGATTACAAGGACACCGCTCTGCTGCGCAAGTTCATTTCGGACCGCGGCAAGATCCGCGCTCGTCGCGTGACTGGCGTGTCCGTTCAGGAACAGCGCAAGATCGCTAAGGCCGTAAAGAACGCTCGCGAAATGGCCCTGTTGCCCTACTCGAGCTCTGGACGCTAAGGAGAGGAGACACAGAAATGGCAAAGCTAATTTTGACTCATGATGTCCCGAACCTTGGCCAGGCTGGCGAGGTCGTCACCGTTAAGGACGGCTACGCTCGCAACTACCTGGTTCCGCGCCGCCTAGCTGAGCGTTGGACCCCGGGTGCTCAGAAGGCTCTGGATAAGATCGCTGAGCGCGCTCGTGCCAAGGAGATCGCAAACGTCGACGACGCTCGCGAAGTTCGCGACACGATTGAAGAGATCGCTTTTGTCGAAATCTTCAAGCTCGCCTCCCCGACCGACGCCCTCTACGGCGCCGTCACCACTGGCGACATCGCGAAGGCCCTCAAGGAAGCTCACGACATCGACATTGATCGTCGCAAGGTCGTCATCGAGCAGCCGATCAAGTACGTCGGTGACTACACCGTAATCGCCAACCTCCACCCGGAGGTCAGCGCACGTCTGAAGGTCCGCGTCAGCGCCGAATAACCAGCTTGCAGGGATCCGCACCCAAAGTTGTTGGGAAAGCGGTGAACGAATAGTTCGAAACAGCCCCGTCCTCACGAATTTTATTTCGGAGGGCGGGGCTGTTTTTCTGTATGTTTGCAGGCTTTCGGAATCACCGGCTGCCTGTCCGATTTTCCAGACCATCAGAACCACCGGCTACCCGTTCAGTTTTCCGGACCATCAG
>DUQT01000215.1 GCA_012837655.1 Actinomyces sp.
CGTTCCCACCAGAGTTGGAACTTGCTGCCGGCTTCGCGCCGAACCTGTGGATCCACATCCGCGGGCAACGACAGGAATTCGTCCGCATACCGTGCGGCGTTCTGTACCACGCGCAGAGCACGACCCTTCGGGCTAGCCAGTGAGAGCACCACGGTGATGGTCAGAATCGCCAGAATGACCATCAGGGATACCCCGGTTTCGATCTCGATCACCGGGACCGGCTCACCGCCGTTGATGAAGCCGAGGTTATTTTCATGCAGGGCGTGCAGAATCAGCTTGACACCGATGAAGCCCAAAATGATGGCCAGGCCGTAGGACAGGTAGACCAGTCGATCCAGCAGCCCATCGATGAGGAAGTAGAGCTGGCGTAGCCCCATGAGGGAGAAAGCTGTCGCTGTGAACACGATATAGGCCTGGTTGGTGAGACCGAAGATCGCCGGGATCGAGTCGAAAGCGAAAAGTAAGTCGGTCAGACCGATAGCTACCATGACCAGCAACATGGGTGTGAACATCCGCTTGCCGCCGATGCGGGTGGTGAGGTGATCCTTGTCGAAGTGTTCCGAAGTGTTGAGCACCTTCTTAGCAATCCGAACCATGAAGTTGTCGGCTTCGTCCGCTGATGAGTCGCCCATCAGCTCGCCCTTGAGCAGGTTGCCGGCAGTCAACAGCAGCACCAGTCCGAAAATGTAGAACATCCAAGACGGGGTGTTGATCAACCAAGCACCGGCCAAGATGAAAATTGTCCTCGTGATGAGCGCGAAGACGATACCGAAGAGTAGAACTTTCTGCTGGTAGATCCGGGGCACCGCGAAGCTGCCCATGATGACCATGAAGACAAACAGGTTGTCGACGCTGAGCGCTTTCTCGGTGATGTAGCCCGCATAGTACTCGGTGGCGTAGCTCGGCCCGTCCATCCAGAGGATAACCAGTCCGAAGAGCAGGGCCGCAACGATGTAGATCGTCGACCAGATGGCGGCTTCTTTGAGGCTGGGCTCGTGGGCCTTACGGACATGGAAGAAAAAATCGAAAGAGAGTAGACCAAGAATCACGATGAGCGTGATGGTCCACTCGAATGCACCGATATCCACGGAAGATCCTTTTGTTCAGGTGTCTTTGTTTGATCGTCAGTGCAGGCTGTAATGAACCTCGGCAAGGAAGTTCCACGGCAGCACAACACTGTTGTTCGCCGTAAGTCTCTCCGCCTTGTAAAGGATGACAAGCTCGCAAGGCTACTACGCCCGGTCGTCGGTCCGCGGTGCGGTCCTGCGACGTGTTGACGTTCGTAGTATTTGGGATACTCCCCTACGCCAGATTACAGCCTAGCGGAAGCGGTGCATCCAGCTCAAATGCTCTAGGCGTGTCCGGCTTCCTTCATCTGGCGCAGTTCCTTCTTCAGATCAGCGACCTCGTCGCGGAGCCGGGCGGCCAATTCGAAGTTCAGTTCAGCAGCGGCGTTGTGCATTTGTTCGCTGAGTTGAGCGATCAAATCGGCCAGATCCGTGGCTGGCACAGAACCGACTCGCTCCTTGAGCTGTTCCTCGGCAGCAGTCAGACCTTCGGCTGCGGCCTCCTGCTCCGGGGTGCGTGCTGCCGTGTAGCCGCGCTTGCCTTCACCGTATTTGAAACCCAATGCGATGCCGCCCATACCGGCGAGCAGTTCCTGGGTGTCGGCGTCTTCCCGGGCCAACTGGTCGGTGATGTCTGCGATGCGTTTGCGCAATGGCTGTGGGGAGATACCGTGTTCAGTGTTGTATGCGATTTGGATATCACGGCGGCGGTTGGTCTCGTCGATGGCCTGGCGCATCGAGTCAGTGACCCGGTCCGCGTACATGTGGACTTCGCCGGAGACGTTTCGGGCAGCACGTCCGATGGTCTGGATTAGTGAGGTGGTGGAACGTAGGAACCCTTCCTTATCCGCATCCAAGATCGCCACCAGTGACACCTCCGGCAGGTCA
>DUQT01000020.1 GCA_012837655.1 Actinomyces sp.
CCGATCCAACGGATCCCGGTGAGCCCTCGGAGCCTACCGAACCAACCGATCCTTCAGATCCGGCCGAGCCCACCGCGCCGACGGATGAAACGAATCCGTCTGATCAGACTCAACCATCTGATCCGACGGTCTCGACGGATCCGTCCAAGCCAGGTGATCACAATGATCCACTGGCTAAGACCGGTGTGAATGTTGCGGGTCTGGCGTTTGCCGGCATCGCCCTCCTACTGGGAGGCGCAGTAATAGTCGCTTTGCGTCGCCACAAGTTCATGTAGTTCGGTCAGTGGCTCCTTCATGAAGCACGCTACGTCGTGAAGCACCTGCTTTTGACGTAGTTCGCGGTTCAATGGAGTGAACGCTACAGGAACTAGCTTCATTTGAGGCTGAGACTGGGAGTCTGCGCTTGCGCGTGGACTCCCAGTTTTTGTTATTCTCCAACTCAAGTGGGTTATGACACCAACCACAAAATGAGAATATTTTCAGACAAGAAGCACTCCCACCCACCTTGTTGCAAGAAAAGACGTCCAGAGAGTATACTATTCCGTGAGTTAATCGCTCTTTGGGTGTTACTGCATATGCAGGCATGACCAGTTATGAGTCGGGCGGGTGCCCGGTGTGCTCAACGAGGAGCAGGATGGTCGACAACACAGCCCAAGTAGTACGAGCCTTCAACAACAATGCAGTTCTTGCCTCTATTGGCGAGGACGAATTTGTGCTGGCCGGACGCGGAATCGGGTTTGGTAGGAAGCCAGGGGACTCAATAGACCTTGATTCGGTACAGCAGCAATACATTGAGGCTAGTAGCGACAGAGTTGAGTTCCTGAAATCCGTTAACTCTCTAGACCCAAAGCTTATTGGCACGGTTTCCACCGCTGTTGAACTGGCTGCGGACATGCTCGGAGAGTTAGACCCCTCGGTGTACGTAGTTTTGTCAGATCACTTGGCGTTTGCAGTTCAGCGGCATCGCACGGGACAAAGCATCGTTAACCACTTAACTGAAGAGGTTAAAGCTGTATTTCCGCGCGAATTTGCTGCCGCGAAAGCTGTCACCCAGTACGTGAACACAACTCTAGACGTACAACTCCCAGAAGATGAGGCCGCGTTCATTGCGTTGCATTTGAATGCTGCCCGCACTGGAAACTCAATCAAGCGTCCCCTCAATATTGCGAACCAACTTGCAACTGCCGTGACCTTAGTTCAGGAGCATTTTGGCGAAGCTGATGAGGAACGTTTGGAAGAACTTTTGCACTCCGTTCGACAACTCATCCAACGCACGAACAAGGGAATCGCCCGCAAGAATCGGGTAGCCCGGTTGATTGAAACCAGCCTGCCCGAAGAAGTGGGCGTTGCTCGTGCGGTCATCAACAGTATTGCCGGAAGTCGAAACCAATCTGAGCTAGATGGTGAAGCCGCTTTCTTCGCGTGCTTCCTCCATGGCTGGCGACAAGACACTTCCGCATAACACAACACAGGAGAGGAGCCTTCGTCGTGGGAGGCAAAATAATGGAGAGCTTGCAAAAGCTCGGTAAGGCCCTAATGGGTGCTGTGGCAGTCATGCCAGTCGCCGCGATCCTCATGGGTATTGGTTACTGGATTGACCCGGACGGTTGGGGTGCAAACAACTGGGTAGCAGCAGTTCTTATTACTGCTGGCGCAGCTGTTCTGGATAACCTCGGCTGGATCTTTGCTATTGCGATTGCATTCGGACTTGCACGCGACCACAACGGCGCGTCCGCGCTGTCCGGTTTCTTGGGATTCGCAACAGTTACCCTTCTGCTTGCTCCGGAAAAGGTTGCAGGCTTTAAGGGCATCGACCTCGAAAATCTGACTGACGAGCAGGCACTTGCCTGGGCTTCCCAAGGTTGGGCGGCTGTCAACGGTAAGAACGTGCTGTTCGGTATTTTGGTTGGCCTGCTAGCTGCATGGTGCTACAACCGCTTCCACAGGACTCGTCTACCGGAGTTCCTCGCATTCTTCTCGGGCCGTCGCCTCGTCCCGATTATGACGTCGCTGTTCTCGATTCTGCTTGCAGGTGCGCTGTTCCTGCTGTGGCCACTGCTGTACTCGGCACTGTTCAACTTCGGTGAAGCAATCCAGGGCATGAGTGCGATCGGCGCAGGTATTTACGCTGTTGTAAACCGCCTGCTGATCCCGACGGGTCTGCACCACGCTTTGAACTCGATCTTCTGGTTCGACATCATCGGCATTAACGATATTGGTAAGTTCCTCGGTGGCGCCGCCACGCTCGCAGACGCTGCTGCAGCTACGGATGCGGCTTCCTGCCCGGGCATGTGGACCGGTTCAACCTGTGAGGTTGTAGGTATTGTTGGCCGCTACCAGGCTGGCTTCTTCCCCGTCATGATGTTCGGCCTTCCGGGTGCTGCTCTGGCAATGTACCTGCGCGCTGACTCCAAGGCGAAGAAGACTGTTGCTTCGCTTATGCTGGCTGGCGCTCTTGCTTCGTTCTTCACTGGTGTTACCGAGCCCCTCGAGTTCTCCTTCATGTTCCTCGCTCCGGCTCTGTACCTGGTTCACGCCCTCCTCACCGGTATTTCGGTGTTCATTGCGGCGACCTTCCATTGGACTGCAGGCTTCGGCTTCTCGGCTGGTTTCGTTGACATGATCCTGTCTGCGCAGAACCCGATCGCAAACAAGTGGTACATGCTCCTAGTCCTAGGTGTTATCTACTTCTTCGTCTACTTCGGCATCTTCTACTTACTGATCGGTGCGTTCAACCTGAAGACGCCTGGTCGTGGTGATGACGTCGATTCTGGTGCAATGGAAGTTAAGGCCGGCGAGGCCTCGGATATCGCTAAGACCATCATTGAGGGTCTTGGTGGCGCTGCAAACATCAAGTCGATTGATTACTGCGCAACCCGTCTTCGCACCGTAGTTAATGACAATGTGAAGGTTTCAGAGAAGACTATTAAGAGCGCTGGCGTTGCCGGTATCATCCGGCCGTCCCAGTACTCCGTCCAGGTTGTAATCGGCCCGGATGTGCAGTTCGTTTACGACGACGTCGCAGATCTTCTTAAAGCCTCTGAAGTTTCACTAGAGGGTGAAAAGGAAGTCTAATGTTTGGCCTTGGCAAGAAAAAAATCAAACTTTACCCGGTTTTCGAAGGGCGCGTAGTCTCTTTTGATGACGTTCCCGACGAAATGTTCCAGCAGCGAATGCTGGGCGAAGGATACGCGGTAGTTCCTAACGAAGTTGAGACGCTAGACGTCCTCGCTCCGGTTGATGGAACTGTGTCAAAGACTTTTAAGACTTTGCACGCGTTTGCGATTCAAACTTCGGAAGGCCTTGACGTACTGGTTCACATTGGTTTGGGAACCGTTGAGCTTGGAGGGAAGGGCTTTGAACAACTCGTCCCCAAGGGCACAAGCGTTAAGGCTGGAGAACCGATTATTCGAGTCGACGCTGCCGCGGTTCGCGCTGCCGGCAAAGACCTGGTAACTCCGGTGGTTTTCACCAAGAAGAAGCAGGTCGCAAAGGTCGATATCACGGAGGGAGACGCAGTTCTTTCCAAAGTGTGTTGCAAGGTCAAGTTAGCGTAAGCGAAAGCGAAGAATATGGTTACCAGAACCGTTAAGGTCGCCTCAAAGGTCGGCCTACATGCTCGGCCCGCAGCCATTTTTGTGGATGCAGCTGAGGAATCCGATTACGACATCACGATCAGCTTCGACGGCGAAGAGGCGGATGCAACTTCGATTCTTGACGTCATGGCACTTGGTGCGATGCACGGCGATGAAGTAACTCTGTCTGCTGAAGAAGATGAAGCGGCTGCGGACCTCGACAGGCTTGTTGAGCTACTCAGCCAGGATCTAGAAAGTTAAGGAGAGGCCGATTATGGCGGATACGTTGACCGGTATTGGTGTTAGTCCGGGTATTGCTCATGCCCCGGTAGTTCGGGTGACTGAAGCGCCCGGGTATGACCAGTCTGAACAGCCAAGTACAGATATAGAATCTGACGGTGAGCGTATCCGCCAGGCTCTCCTCGGCGTTTCCGAGGACCTGAAGGCGCTTGCCGAGGCTTCCCCGGAAGAGTCGAAAAAGATTTTGCAGACCACGGCCTCGCTTGCCAAGGATAAAGGGCTCGCGAAGGCCAGTATCAAGCAGTTGAAGTCCCACGGCGTGACTGCCTCAGTACATTTGGCCGTGGAAGAATACGCGGCGAAGTTCATGCGCCTGGGCGGCTATTTCGCTGAGCGTGTAACCGACCTGTACGACGTGCGCGACCGCGTGATTGCCAAGTTGTTGGGCCAACCTGCGCCGGGGATCCCGGAACTTTCCGAACCAGCCATCCTCGTCGCGCGCGACCTATCCCCCGCCGATACGGCAACCATGGACGTTCATAAAGTCCTTGGGATCATCATGCGCGAGGGCGGAGTTACGTCGCACGCCGCGATTTTGTGCGCGCAACTTGGGATTCCCGCTATTGTGCACGTTACAGAGGCCGACCGCCTTGCAGAAGGCCAGATGGTCGCTATTGATGGCAACGCCGGCGTTGTGTTTGTGGAACCCGATGAGGCGTCTGTTTCAGAACTTGAATCGTTTGCCGCTGCGCGTGAGGGCGTGATTAACCAGTTCTCCGGACCGGGTGCCACTTCGGATGGGCATCACGTGGGACTGCTCGCCAATATTGGCACGGTTTCTGATGCCGTGTTTGCAGGACAGAACGAGGACGTTGAAGGTATCGGCTTGTTCCGCACCGAGTTCATGTTCCTCGGAAAAGCGTCAGCTCCAACGCTTGAGGAGCAGACGAAGGAGTACACGCGCGTTCTTCGCGCGATGGGTGACCGTAAGGTTGTTGTCCGCACGCTAGATGCGGGCGCTGATAAGCCGCTTGCGTTTGCCTCAACTCGTGAAGAGGAAAACCCGGCGCTCGGACAGCGCGGCCTGCGCCTATCCATGGTTCGCGAAGACTTGATTGACACGCAGCTGCAGGCTCTCGCAGCTGCGGATAGCCAGACGGATGCGGACCTGTGGGTAATGGCTCCAATGGTTTCCACCATTGAGGAAGCCCGCTGGTTCGCTGATCACGCGCGGGCCGCTGGTCTGAAACGCGTCGGCATCATGATTGAGGTGCCGGCAGCCGCGCTACGCGCCAAGAAACTAGCGAAGGTTGTGGATTTCTTCTCGATTGGCTCTAACGATTTGGCGCAGTACACGATGGCTGCCGACCGCACCGATGCTGTACATGCCCAGTTGCTGAACCCGTGGCAGCCAGCCGTTCTGGATCTGTTTGCCGCTGCCGGCGAGGCCGACGTCCCTGTCGGCGTGTGCGGTGAAGCTGGTGGCGATCCCCTGCTAGCCGTAGTCCTCGTTGGACTTGGCGTGGCCACGCTGTCGATGGCTCCGCGAAAGATTCCAGCCGTGCGAGCTGCTTTGGCGTTGCATTCCTTGGAAGATTGCCAGCGGATCGCGCGCGCGGCCAGGGACGCTGACACCGCTGATGAGGCCCGCGCCGCAGCTCTAGAAGCCGCTAATCCAACCCTGCGGAGCATCGTGGCCTAACAGCACCCCACAGTTTAAGAATCCTCAACGTAGTCGGGGCGTCGCGTTACGC
>DUQT01000216.1 GCA_012837655.1 Actinomyces sp.
CAACCTTGTGGCCCTCAACGTAAAGTCCGTTCGTGGACCCAAGGTCGGATGCAATAACACCATCGGGAGTCTTACGTAGTTCCAAGTGTCGCCGTGAAACTCCCGAATCGTTGATAGTGATATCGGCGTCGGCCCCACGTCCGAGAATCGTGACGGGTTCGGTGAGCAACCA
The DNA here is from genome assembly GCA_012837655.1 of Actinomyces sp. Taxonomy (GTDB): domain Bacteria; phylum Actinomycetota; class Actinomycetes; order Actinomycetales; family Actinomycetaceae; genus Gleimia. Next base: position 173 of record DUQT01000216.1, read on the forward strand.
ACGCTCGCCCTCGACATCAATAATCGGGTTGGATTCTGAAGCTACCTGACTGGTCGCGGGCGCAACCGCGCCACGTTCGGTTTCAACTTGGACTTCTACTTGGCCGGTAAGCTCTTCTTCGCCGGCTTCAAAATTGACGGAAATGGGGCCCACCAGTGCGAAGTTGTTTTCTTCCGCGTGGTCGCGAGCGGACTTTTCCACTTCAGAAGAAAGGATGTCCAGTCCCATTTCCTGCAGGTTTTTCATGTCCGAGGGCGCTACTCGCACCGTGTAATGGTTAGGGGCCACAGCCCGGTCGCGGGAATACTCCTGGACGTGGTCTTCCATGGCGCGGCGAACTGCGGAAGTGACGTCCACGGGCTTTAGAGCGGAGCGGAAGATTCGTGAGAAAGCTCCCTGAACTCCTTTTTCGACCGCGGACTCGAATCGGTCGAGGAATCCCATGATTTCACCCCCGGTTATAGGCAACGGTATATATACATCGGAGCCTACGCTACTACCTTCGCCAGTTTATCGCGATTACACGCGTGGAGAGAATTTGCTTTGACGACAAATTAGCGGGTATATTTCTTATCGCACTTGCGCGGGTGGCGGAATTGGTAGACGCGCACGGTTCAGGTCCGTGTGCCCACTGCGGGCATGGGGGTTCGACTCCCCCCTCGCGCACAGAGAATACAAGCAGGTGCAACGCTCGGAACCCCTTGGTGGGTCCGGGCGTTTTTGTTTCTCGACTCTATTTTGCGAAGCCAGCTCGCCCTCGAAAATTTGGCGCCTTGTTTCCAGTAGTCAGTCGACTTGCCTGCCGACGTGCAACGCGTCAATCCACAAACGCCCGGCCTATATCCAGCAGCTTTCTGTGATCTGGGACATACTGAAGTTAGATCACGTCTCAAATGTCGAAGATCAAACGGAAGCGAGACCTTTCAATGACATCGAGTACCGAGAGTGGCCAACCTGTAGTGACCTGTCAGTTCCTGGGAGCTTCGGGAACAGTGACGGGGTCGAAATACCTGCTGAATATTGACGGGCGAAATGTGCTTGTTGACGCGGGTATGTTCCAGGGAGAAAAGAGGTGGAGGCTCAAGAACTGGGACAATTTCATTCCTCCCGCCAGGAAAATCACTGACATTCTTGTCACCCACGCGCACGCCGACCACGTTGCATATATTCCCGCGTTAGTGAAACAGGGTTTCCGAGGGCGGATCTGGGCGACGCGGGGAACCATAGAACTTGCGGAAATTGTTCTGCGCGACGCCGGGCACCTGCAGTTGCAGGACGCGAAGTTCGCTAAGCGGGGCGGCTATTCCAAGCACGAGGAGCCTTTGCCACTTTTCACGCCAGATGACGTGGAAGTGGCGCTTTCTTATTTTGTGCCCGTTGACTTCGACGAGGACGTTGATCTGGACGGGTTCACCGCCCGCTGGGTTAGGGCTGGTCACATCCTGGGGTCGGCTTCGATCCACTTGGATATTGCGGGGATGACGGTGTTGTTCTCCGGTGACTTGGGTCGAGATGAACCGCCTTTGCTAATCCCACGTTCCGCGCCGCCGCACGCGGACTGGGTGATCATGGAATCCACGTACGGCGACCGCGAACACGAAACTCCGGAGCCTGCGCACGAAACTATGGCGAAGGCGATTCGAGAAACCGCCGAACGCGGCGGCAAGGTCCTCATGCCTGCGTTCGCAATCGACCGTACGGAGGCCGTGCTTCACCAGATCGTCATGATGATCCGCGAAGGCCGCATCCCGTCCCTCCCCGTGTTTGTGGACTCCCCAATGGGACTCAAGGCGCTAGACGTCTACCGGGATTTTGCCGACAGTGAGCTACGCGAAGACATTGACGTGGACGATTTCACCGGCATCCCGCAACTCACCGAAGCGCGCACACAGGACGCGTCAAAGCGAATCAACCATTTCAAACACTCCTGCATAATCGTCACGTCGTCAGGAATGTTGGAGGGCGGGCGCGCGTTGCACCACCTGGAACGCTTGCTGCCAGACGAGAAGAACTGCGTGATAATCACCGGTTATCAGGCTCAGGGAACGCGTGGACGCAAACTGATTGACGGGGCGAAGAACCTGAAGATGCACGGCTGGTACGTGCCTGTTCGTGCACAGGTCGTCCAGGATCGCGAGTTTTCAGCTCACGCGGGACAGCGCGAACTGGTTCGCTGGGTTGCGCAAACTCAGCCGGAAGGCGGTCAGCCGCACGCGGTGTTCTTGACTCACGGTGAGCCGCTCGCGGCTGAAGCTCTGTACGACCAGATCGACGAGCAACTGGGCTGGAATGTAGCCATCCCGCAGTACGGTGAGAAAGTCGCTCTGTCACCTTCACCGGACGAGCGTCTAGCAGACGACTAAAGCATCAGCATTTGGCAGGGCGTGACCGCAGAAAGTGACTTGCGCAAGAGCTTCTGAGCGTGAGTGCGTCGCGGTTTGCATGTACGACAAACCGGCAGCGCCCATCCGCGCGCCGCTTAGTCGTGCTGAAGTAGCTCGTTGTCGCGGTGCGCGGCGGTGTCGATTTGAATCGTGGAGTGACTAATCGAGATCGGGAAATGCGACGCCACGCAGTCTTGGATTTCGTGCAGGATTCCGATGGAGTGTCCATCGTAGAAGCAGCTGTCATCCACGGTTACGTGGGCGGTCAGCGCAACAATCCCGGTGCCGATTGTGGTCACGTGCAGGTCGTGCACATCCTCGACATGATCGACCTCCATGATGTGTTTGCGGACCTCATCCAGATCAAGTTCTTCGGGCGCGGTTTCCATCAAAATGCGCAAGGCGTTGCGAAGCAGGATGAACGCTCGCGGCGCCATCATCGCCACGATAATCAGCGATGCGATAGCGTCCCAGGAGTTCCATCCCGTAACCATCGCAAGTCCCGCAGCAATGATGACGGCAACCGATCCGAGGGCATCGGTGGCGACTTCAAGGAAAGCGGCGCGCATGTTCAAGTTGTCTTTGCGTCCGCCCGCGAGGATCGCCAGCGAAATCAGGTTTGCCAACAGACCTATCGCGCCGAAAATCATCATCGGACCAGAATGCAGTTGGCTAGGATACATCAGGTTAGAAATCGCCTTAGTCGCGATGAATGCCGTCAAGATAAGGAGCATTCCCGCCTGAAGTGCTGCTGCAATGACCTCCGCGCGGGCATAACCCCACGTCTTGTGGCCATCGCGGGGTTTCGTCATCAAGATCGCGGCGATCGTCGCGGTGAGTAGACATATCGAGTCCACGGCCATATGTCCCGCATCTGCGAGTAGGGCGAGCGAGTTCGACAGAGCCGCGCCAATCAACTCCGCGACAAGAATGGAGAGAGTGACAGTCAGTGCCGCTATTAGTCGCTTGCGACTAGTAGCGGAATGACTATGGGAGTGATTATGCGAATGCGACAACGTTCCTCATTCCTCTCAATCCTTGGCTTGCCACTTCTTGGCCCCTTGCTAGTCCTTGCGGTTTCACCGTTCTCGGAGTCTGATTAGGCTTTACCTCCCAGGACCTATTGTAGCCTTTCGTCTGCGAGATAGCCGTCTAGGATCTTACGTGCAATAGCTATGGAGTCAACCAGAGGGTGGCTGGCCATGGCGTGCCAAGCGGCGTCCTCGTCGGAATTGAAATACGCGGAAAGAAGCTGTTCCTCGGCGTCCTTGACGGTTGCGACGAGGCCGAACTCGGGTCCGGTGAGTGGCGCAACCTGGTGGGGGTGCACGCCTTCCGAATCGACCGTGCACGGCACTTCGACGACCGCTTCAGGTGATAGTCCCGGGACCAGCAGACCGTTCGGCCCATCCGAGTTCGCCACATTCAGGATCATGGTCGCCCGATCGCCGTGAACGATGGCCTTCATGATGTTGAAGGCGACCTCCTGGTAACCGCCGCCCAGGTCTTCCTTGCGGCGTCCAGCTCGATCTTCTTCCGCACGCGACTCAGCCATGTACGTGGCTTCGCGTTCATTCATCACAGCTGTCCACAGCTTCCCCGCATCGTCGGGGTTCGCGGTTGCATCCTCATAGAACTTGCCCTGCTGGTCACGCAGGAATTCACCGCGCGTCTGCTTATCCGAAAGAATCCGCTGCACGGATTCGCGGCCGTAGTAGTAATAGAACAGGTATTCGTTGGGAAGCATGTTGATCGCGCGAATCCAGTCGAAGCCCAGGATGCGAGCCTCCTCAACGCGATCCAGCAGCTCGTCTGACGCGATAATGCGCGGCAGCTGGTCCTCGCCGTCGACCTCCAAAGTGCGCAACCAACCCAGGTGATTCAAGCCGACGTAATCAAACTCGACCTGCTCCGGCTCCACACCAATCGCGGCGCACGCCTTGCGCATTAACCCAATCGGAGTGTCACAGATTCCAATTACGCGCTTGCCCAGCACCGTCCTCATGGCCTGGGTAATAATGCCGGCCGGATTCGTGAAGTTAATGACCCACGCCTGCGGGGCGAAATCTCGAACGGCTTCGGCAAGTTTCATGGCTTCTGGCAACGTTCGCAACGCATACGCCTGCCCGCCCGGCCCGATTGTTTCCTGGCCGATAATTCCATTTTCGAGGGCGACGCGCTCATCCCTTACGCGGCCTTCCGTACCGCCAACGCGGATCGCCGAGAACACGAAATCGGCACCCTCCACGGCCTGCCTCAAATCAGTGGTAGACGTAATGTTCGGCAGATCCGGCCGGTCAGAATATAGGTCGCGGATCACATTTTCTATGACTTCCATTCGCATTCTGGACACGTCATACAACGCAACGTCGGTGATTTGGAATACAGAATCGTGCCTGGAAAGCACGTCAAGTACCTGTGGAACGCGGAAACCTCCGCCGCCAGCGATTGTTAGTTTCATGCTCGGATGCCCTTCGAATCAACGATTTGGGAAACTTTGCTGTCTTCGGTTCAAGCTTAGATCCTCCCGGGGACATTTTTCAGTTCGAGTTTTCACAAACGCATCGCGGGTTTAGGGACTAGATAAAACGCAGAACCGAGGACAATACTTGTTTTAAGGACACCAGCGTGTGAAAGGAAGTAGACGGATTGTCTGCTAGCCCGGCAATTGTAGTTTGCGGCCCGACGTTCTTGGACGTGGTGATGGCCGGCCTCTCAACTCCTCCCCAGTTGGGTAAGGAGATGTGGGTTGACCAGTCCACAATCACTGCCGGAGGAGCCGCAAACCAGGCCAGCGCGATCGGCCGGCTGGGGTTTGAATGCGAGCTCGTCACCAAGCTCGGAAGCGATAAAGCAGGTCAGGTTGTAAGCAGCGTCCTCGAGGAAAATAACGTCAAAACGACGTACGTAACGCACGTGGACGAGCAGTCGGTAACCGTTTCTCTGGCTTGGGACGGTGACCGCGCAATGGTCACGCATGGTTCCGATGAGGGCGGCGACCTGCCCGCCGATTTTGTGCCCGCCGTGCTCGTAGCCGATTTGAAGGCGATTGCAACCAACGAGGACGTAGTTCGCAACTGGCGCAAAAAGGGCACGAAGGTAATTGGCGACGTCGGCTGGGATGACTCGGGGGCGTGGAGAATCGAGGACCTCGAGCCGCTGGCGCTGTGCGACTATTTTGTTCCAAACGAAACGGAGCTACTGCACTACGCGCGCACATACGACCTCCACCAGGCCGTTTCCACAATCACGGAACTGATCGACACTGACGCAACGATCATCTTGACGCGGGGCGCTCGCGGCGTGGTTGTACTTAACGATGGTTACTGGTCGCTACCCGCTTTGGAAGTTGACGTTGTTGACACAACGGGCGCGGGGGATGCGTTCAGTGCGGGGTTGGCCGTGGGCTTGGCGATGGGTGCTCAGACGAAGGCAGCGATCTCGCTGGCGCTGATTATTGCAGGACTTTCCCTTGGGAAACCAGGGGGAGCGGGTGCGACTCCCACGGTGGAGTCGTTACCTATACTGATGAAAGATCTTGAGATTCCGAAGTCTTACGATCTGGATGCGGTAGAGAAACTTCTTAGAAAATGAACAACCGTTTAGGCATCCCCTAAGAGTTTCACCACTGCTTTGTTATTCCTTTGTGAAAGGTATGTCAATGAAGTCAACTAAGCACCTTGCAGGTGTTGCCGTTTTCGCAACGGCGGCACTTGCCCTAAGCGCTTGTGCTCCGGGCCCGTCAGAATCTGAATCTGGCGACGCGGGCGACCAAGCTGAACCTGCAGAGGTAATTACTGACATCTCCGGTGTTGAAGATCAGACCCTAGTGGTTTGGGATCAGGAAGTTCGCGGGGGACAAAACGAACAGATGGAGCGCCTGAACGAGGCCTTCATGGAGAAGTACCCCAACATTACGATTGAGCGTAACTCCCAGTCCTTTGAAGATCTTCAGACCACACTCCGCCTTGCCCTGTCCGGCGAAGACGCTCCGGACGTGGTGGAGGCAAACAATGCCCGTTCAATGATGGGCCAGTTCGTATCGTCCGGCCAGATCATCGCCCTCGACGATTGGGCAGAGGCCTACGGCTGGTACGACCGTTTCGCGGACGACATTTTGGCTTACTCCTCTTACTCTGAGGACGCGACCACGTTTGGTGAAGGTAACCTGTACGGCCTCCCGCAGGTTGGCGAGGTCGTGGGCGTGTTCTACGCTCCATCCCGCCTGGATGAACTCGATCTAGATGTTCCGCAGACCTGGGAAGACTTCGACGGGCAGCTCGGCACCATTAAGGACGCTGGCGAAACCCCGCTCATGCTCGGAAACGTTGAGAAGTGGCCCGCATTCCACCTGTTTGGTGCCGTGCAGGGAGCACACGTTCCAGCTGACGAGGTACGCACACTCGGCTTCGGTAACGCGGGTGCTTCCTGGAAGACCGACGAAAACCTAGCCGCAGCAACCCAGCTACAAGATTGGGCGCAGGCCGGTTACTTCAACGAAGGCTTCAACGGCGTTGATTACGACACCGTGTGGCAGGACTTCGCACAGGGCGAAGGCGTCTACCTGATCGCTGGCTCCTGGCTGGCAGCTGACCTGATTGAGGTCATGGGCGAGGACGTTCGCTTCATCGCTCCGCCCACAGCTGACGCAATCGGAGTTCCGTCCACAACCGGTGGCACGGGTCTGCCGTTCTCAATCACGTCCTCGGCAAAGGATCCGAACGTCGCGGCTGCCTACATTGATTTCGTAACTTCTGACGAAGCGATGCAGATCCTTGCTGAAACGGGCAACGTTCCGGTCAATAAGGCGGCGGACTTCACCGATGAGGCCGAAGGCGTCGTCGCCGACGTTCTGACCGTGTTCACCGACGTTTCCGAAAACGGCAACGTGTTGCCCTACCTGGATTACGCAACTCCGACATTCGACCAGGTCCTTGGCGATTCGCTACAGGAACTGCTGGCCGGCAACATCACGCCGGATGAGTTCCTTGACCAGCTGGAAGCGAACTACTCCGAGTTTGCGAACTAGCCACGAATCGATTTAGGTAGCCAAATCGATGTCTACTATTTCCGGTAGCCCCTCCAAGCCCGCAGGTACGCAGTCCGCGTCGCCCAAGCGGGCGGGCGAGGGGCGCCGGAAAAAGCGCTATTTTGATCGCTCGACCACTCACGGCAGTCGGATCCTAGCGTCGATCGTGCTGATGGCCGTGCCGTTCGCGGTGTACGCGGCCTTCATGCTGTACCCGCTGGCTCGAGTTTTCATTCTGTCTCTGTACGAGTGGGACGGCCTGGGCTACTCGACGTTCGTCGGGCTGGAAAACTACGTGACCACGTTTACGGACCCGATCCTGCGGTCCGCATTCGTACACGCGCTGATCCTGATCATTTTCTATGCGGTGATCCCGCTGGCGGTGGGCCTGGTTCTAGCGTCCCTGCTGACGAGGTCTCGCATCCGCGGCCTGGGTTTCTTCCGCACAGTCGTTTTCTTGCCGCAGGTAATAGCGATGGTCGTGCTAGCAATCGCGTGGCGCGGCATTTACGCGCCAAACGGCCCGATTAATAAATTCTTGCGTATTATCGGCCTTGATTCGTGGACGAGGTCTTGGCTGGGTGACTTCACGTTCGCACTGCCCGCAGTCGGGTTCGTGGGAACCTGGGTCAGCCTGGGTCTTGTGACCGTACTGCTGATGTCCGGCATGGCGCGCATCCCCGAAGACCTGTACGAGGCCGCCATGCTCGATGGCGCGGGACGGATCAGGCAGTTCTTCGCGATCACGGTTCCGTCCGTGCGGGCGGAAGTTGTGGTGTCTTTGACGCTCACGATCATTGCGGCGCTGAAGACGTTTGACCTGGTTTACATGACGACCTCGGGTGGCCCGGGAAGTTCCACAACCGTTCCTTCCTATGAGGTCTACAACCAGGCGTTCCGCATCGGACAGGTCGGAACGGCATCGTCGCTCGCGGTCGTGCTGACCGTGGTTATTTTCGTGATCAACCTGGTCGTGAATCTAGTGGGGGAGCGTGAAGAATGAAACCGTCACGCGCCGAGCAAATCTTCAACTACGTGATCCTAACGTTGTTCGCGGCCTTCGCACTACTGCCGATCCTGCGGGTGGTTGTTCTGTCCCTGCAGCCAGAGACCATTGGCGGCGAGGGTTTCCTCCACTTTGAAAACTACGCGAAAGCCTGGGAGCAGGGCCATTTCTCCGAGTACATGAAGAACTCAGTCATGGTCGCCGTCCTGGTTGTCACAGTTGCGCTGATCCTGTCGCTTGCCTCTGGGTATGTGCTTGGCGTGCTCCGCCCTCCTGGAGAAAAGATCCTATTTTTCGTATTCCTGCTGGGCATTATGGTGCCTTCGGAAGCGATCGTGCTGCCCCTGTTCTTTGACATGCGAGCGTTGGGTTTGATTGACACGATTTGGGCGATCGCGTTGCCGCAGATTGCGCAGTCGTTGGCGTTTGGAACGTTTTGGATGAGGGCGTTTTTCCGCGGTGTGGATGGCTCTCTGATTGAGGCGGCGCGACTGGATGGGGCGGGCAACGTCCGAATACTGACTTCTATTTTGTTGCCGATTGGTTTGCCGGCGGTGGTGACGCAGGTGGTGCTCACGTTTATGTGGACGTGGAATGACTTCCTGATTCCGCTGGTGATGTCCCCGTCGGGAACGATGAGGACCGCGCCACTAGGGTTGGCGTTCTTCCAGGGGCAGTACACCCAGGGGTCGACGCTGTTGGCTGCGGGCGCGGTGTTGGTCGCCCTCCCAATGGTGATCTTGTACTTCATTTTGCAACGACACTTTATGTCCGGAATGACGGACGGAGCAGTCAAAGGCTGACGGCGGCCCCACGCTTTGCGCTGGGCGCCGAACTATGCGAAAAGGCCGAGGCGTTACGGGCCTGATATTTTCTTTCAATCCGACAAGAAGGGTGCCGCAATGTAGTCTTTTGGCAGGAGGATCTGCAAATGGCGAATCGTGTACCGCTTTCAATTTTGGACCTATCTCCGGTCTCCGCGGGCTTAGGGCGCAAAGCTGCGTTGGATGATTCTTTGCGGTTGGCTCAGCTGGCTGAAGAAAAGGGTTATCTGCGTTATTGGATGGCTGAGCATCACGGCTCAGAGATGTTCATGGCCTCGGCTACTTCACTGCTTCTGGCGAGGGCCGCGGAGCACACTTCGACGATTCGTCTAGGTGCTGGCGGTGTGATGCTTCCGAACCATTCGCCGCTGATGGTGGCTGAGTATTACGGCACGCTCGCGACCATTTACGGTGACCGTTTTGACCTTGGTTTGGGTCGCGCGCCGGGCACGGATCCAGTTACGGCGTCCGCGCTTCGTCGCGGTAGTGCGCAACTGAATGACGTCACGACGGACGTGTCCCAGTTGGTACGCTATTTCTCTCCGGCTCCCATGGAGAAGCCCGGCTTGTCAGGTGCAGAAGCCGCCACGCTGGGTATTTCCGCAAGCCCCGCGATGCTTCGCAGTCGCGTGCGAGCTATTCCCGGTGAGGGCACCGAAATCCCGCTGTGGATGCTCGGATCGTCCCTTGGCGGAGCGCAGATCGCGGCAACGCTTGGACTTCCGTACAGCTTCGCGTCGCACTTCGCGCCCAAGTTCCTCCGCAATGCGGTTTCCACATACCGTTCTAATTTCAACCCCGAGGCCGAGACGGCTCAGGTTGAAAAACCACTGGTGATGGCGGGTGTGAACGTGTTGGTTGCACCGACGCGTGAGGAAGCAAACCTGCTGTACACCTCTTACACACAGTGGAAGATGGGGCTTTCACGCGGTGTGAACAACCCGATGGCCAAGCCGGACGAGAGGCTCATCCAGGACATTCCTATCGAGCACGCGGACGCCACGCAGATGGTTGGCACGCCTGATGAAGTCGCAGAGCGCATGGATCAGTTTGTCCAAGAAAACAGGATTGACGAGCTGATCATCACATCTTACGCGTGGGATCCGGAACTTCGTCGCCGTTCCTACGCACTGTTGGCTGACGCGTGGGGTGCAGGTGAATAACAGCGAGGATTCGGCTTCTTCGCCAGATCTTCCTTCTGAAACTGAAGCGTCCCCGGAACCTGACTCTACAGGCGCGGGTTTGGTACGCGTTGAGCGCACGCATTCCGACTTCGCGGTGTCCGGTGTCGCGGCATTCACGGCGTTTGCCTGTGGATCCGTGCTGGGTGTGCCGTGGGAGTTGCAAACTCCGCCCTCGGACGACGATTCACTGGAAATGTCGGGAAGGGAACCTGATTTTGCGCAGGCCGAATGGGGTGCGGACATGCATCTGGCTGTCTGTGTCGCGGAGGTCGGCGTTGTAGGGCCGCTGGGTGTGGCGGCGTCGTTGGACGTGCTGGCGACGCGCATTATTGCTTGGTACGAGTCGAATCCGGCGCAGGTTCCGCTAGAAGTGCAGTCCGTGGTGCAGTGGACGTTGGATCCGTCGTTGGCGCCGGCTCACTTGCGTGCGGAATTGATCGCGGCCGGTTGTGGCGCGAAGTTTGTCCGCGGAAAGGTTGCCGGCGAGGAGTCCGCAGGCGGGCCGACTACCGGCAGGAAGGCTACCGGTGGGAAGTCTCCGGGGACGGCAATGCGGGCGGTTGCGCGGGCGCGTCATCAGAATCGTCGGTTTAGTGCGCGCGTGCCGGGCAACGAATTGTTGCCTTTGATGGTGCCCGTGGCCCTTGCGAACGTTGCTGATTCTGAATCATGTTCGAGGGCGGCGCTGGCTGTGACGTCATTGTTGTCGGCGAGTCCTCAGGTGGCACTACTCGATTTGGCGTACGCGGAGTTGTTACGCCACACGCTGGAAGCTGCCGCTAAGGGTGTGAATTGGCGCGACTCGATTGATTGGGACCGGGCTGTGGATACTTCGGTTCAGATGGCTGGGGATGCGCTAGCTGGTTGGACGGTTGTGGATGGTGAGCCTCCCATCTTCGGTGAGGAAGGCCCACTGCCTGAGGATGAGAAAGTCCTGCGTTCGATTCGGGATCCGCGTGAATCGGGTGAGTCTTCGGACGCTGGTTTCAGTGCGGGCACGGGAGCTGGGTTGGACGCGGTGTCCGCGTTGGATCGCGTGTTGGCTGCTGTTGATGCGACGCGCTGGGAATTGCAGCGGAATCCGTCTTTGAATCCTGTCCGCGTGGGCGTGGAGTCAGCTGTGCGTTCGGGTGGAGATACGGACACGGTTGCCGCTCTCGTGGGGGCACTACTGGGCGCGGCGTGTGGGCCTACGGCTGTCCCATCCGACTGGGTAGAGAGCATTTGGGGTTGGCCCGGCTTGCGCCAAGACGGTCTTCGTGACCTAGCGACCGGATGCGTCTACGCAGGTTTGGCGCCGAAACAGCTGACCTAAGGTGCGCTTGCCTAGAGCGCGTCCACGACGTGTTTCACGAAGTGCGCGGACACAGCGGCCGCGATTGAACCGTCTACGTGGAAGTCCTGGTCTGCGCTGGGTCCGCACAGGTCGGACACCCCACGAACGGAAAGGAACTCAACGCCCGCAAGCGCGCAAACCTGCGCCGCAGCGGTGGATTCCATATCGGCGCCAAGGGCAAGCGGGAAGATCTCACGCATGTCCTCAACGTTCTTCTCGGTAATAAAGGCATCCGATGAAGCCACCTGCCCAATCCGGATGGTCACGGGCATTGGGTGCTGTGCAGCCGAATTCGCGGCGTTGTCAGCACCAGCCGGCACAGTCACCTCAGCGGTCACGGGCATCTCAGTGGGCACAGGCACTTCGGCCGGCACGGTCACGCTAGAAGGCAGACCGCCCGCTATCTCGGTTAGTTCGGCGCCGGCGCTGAAAATGGCGGGCAGTCCGGGAACTTGGCCTGGCTCGTAGCCAAACGCGGTCGCGTCCGCGCGCGAATACACAAACTGAGTCCCCACAATCACGTCCGTTACGTTCACTTCTTTAGCCAGCCCGCCCGTGGTTCCCGCGCAAATATAGGTGCGCAGGTGATCGCCAAAGACGAGGTGAGCGCGAGCCGCAGCGCTCGCGGCATTCGTCAGCCCAATTCCAGTGGTGATGACGCACGTCTTGCGGCCGTTCCAAGCACCCGTGTGCCAGGTTTGTCCGGCCAACGAGACAGTTTTCGCATCCTCCAGGTCGCGCAAGAACGGCGCGGCCTCCATCTCCATTGCGGTCGCAATGACGAGGATTTCCTCTTCCACCTGTAGTTCGCTCAGCTTGTTCATTTGATCGGCCTTCGTAGATTACGCTGCTGATTGAATCCTAACTTAGCGCCCAGACACTAATTCCCCAGGTTCACCGGGCCCTATTTCTATGGGTCGAGCCCACCAGACTCTGGTCCCAGCCCGCCAGAAATTCCATTTCCAACGAGGGCGATGCTGCGACACGCCGAAGCCAGCAAATTCACAGGTTCGAATTTTGTGTGACTTGTCCACAACCTCCACAGCCTGTGCATAACTCCCGTCCACAGTATCCACAGGGATCCACAGTGATGGAAAAGGGTGCCAGAAACCCCTAACAAGACCGCACAAGAATTAATGTCCCCGCCCTCGTGGACGATGTTTAATACCCAGGTTTGACGCCCGTTTCGGCGGGGTATCTGGAGGGCTCGAAAGGACGCCCAACGTGTGAACAAAAGGAGGTATTCAGGCACAAATAGTTGTCCACAGCCACCCTTGAGTCTGTCCACAGGCGGCCGCTGAGTATGTCTTGAAACACGCCATCTTGTGGTCGTGACGAAACTCAACCACTAGGTGTAGTGTTTAAGGAGCGCAAAGACAGAAAACATCTAGTACACTTACAACCATGTAGTTACACGAATCGGATTCACCGGCGCGTGTAAGCAGGCAGAAGTCTGAAAATTACTTGGAGTTTAGGAGAACGCCATGAGCATCACCGTCTACAGCAAGCCAATGTGCGTTCAGTGTGACGCGACGATGCGTGCGCTGAATAAGCAGGACCTCGACTACGACGTTGTCGACATGACTGTCGATGCAGAGGCTCTGGAGTACGTGAAGTCTTTGGGCTATGTTCAGGCGCCCGTAGTCATGGCTGGCGACCAGCACTGGTCCGGCTACCGCCCCGACCTCATTAAGAAGTTGGCAAAGGAAGCCGCCATCGTCGTCAACGGCTAAGAGCCGTTTCCCCCGGTTGCCCGTTTGGGTGGCCGGGAGAACTATGTAAAGACCCGCTAGAAAAACCTGTTTGAAAGGACTCTCATGGCTACGGAGAAGAAGACCGAAAACGATGTTTACGTGGTCTACTTTTCTTCAGCTACGGGAAACACAAAAAGGTTTGTAGAAAAGCTGGGCTTTAGAAGCAGTCGCATTCCGCTACTGCCGCGCGATGAGTTCCTGTACGTGGACGATCCTTACGTGCTGATCACACCAACTTACGGTGGTGGGAAGCTGCGAGGCGCGGTCCCGAAGCAGGTCATTAAGTTTTTGAATGTTAAAGAAAATCGAGACAAGTGTGTTGGCGTGATTTCTGCCGGCAACACGAACTTCGGTGAGGCATATTGCTTGGCGGGAGATATCATCTCCCAAAAGGTGAAGGTGCCACACATGTATAGATTCGAGCTCCTTGGCACGTCCAGGGATGTCTCCAAAGTGCAAGAAGGGCTGAAAGAATTTTGGCAGAGAATCTAACGGACACCGGGCTGGAGACGTCTCCTTCGCCGGAGCTGGATTACCACGCGCTTAACGCGCAGCTGAACCTGTACGACAAGGACGGCAAGATTCAGTTTGACGCGGATAAGAAGGCTGCTCGCCAGTACTTCTTGCAGCACGTCAACCAGAACACGGTTTTCTTCCACACTTTGAAGGAAAAGCTTGATTACCTGGTGGAAGAGGGTTACTACGAGAAGGAAGTTCTGGACCAGTACTCCTTCGAGTTCATCAAGTCGCTTTACGAACACGCTTACGCAAAGAAGTTCCGTTTCCAGACCTTCCTGGGTGCGTACAAGTACTACACGTCCTACACGCTGAAGACGTTTGACGGTAAGCGTTACCTGGAGCGTTTCGAAGACCGCGTAGTAATGGTCGCCCTGTACCTGGCTCGTGGCAATGAGGAAATCGCTGTAAACATGGTCGACGAGATCATCGCCGGCCGTTTCCAGCCCGCAACCCCGACCTTCCTAAACGCGGGCAAGAGGGCGCGCGGCGAACTCGTCTCCTGTTTCCTGCTTCGCGTTGAAGACAACATGGAGTCCATCGCGCGCGGCATCAACTCTGCACTGCAGCTTTCAAAGCGCGGCGGCGGCGTCGCCCTTTCGCTAACCAACTTGCGCGAGGCCGGTGCTCCGATCAAGAAGATTGAAAACCAATCTTCAGGTGTTGTGCCGGTAATGAAGCTCTTGGAGGACTCGTTCTCTTACGCCAACCAGCTTGGCGCTCGCCAGGGTGCGGGAGCCGTGTACCTGCACGCTCACCACCCGGACATCATGAGCTTCCTGGACACGAAGCGTGAGAACGCGGACGAGAAGATCCGCATCAAGTCGCTCTCGCTGGGTGTTGTCATTCCGGACATCACGTTTGAGCTGGCGAAGCGCAACCAGGAGATGTACTTGTTCAGCCCTTACGACGTTGAGCGTGTCTACGGCGTCCCGTTCACCGAAATTTCGGTGACGGAGAAGTACCACGAGATGGTGGAGAACCCGAAGATCCGCAAGAAGAAGATCAACGCTCGTCGTTTCTTCCAAACGATCGCGGAGATTCAGTTCGAGTCGGGCTACCCCTACATCATGTTTGAGGACACGGTGAACCGGGCGAACCCGATCAAGGGTCGTATCACGATGTCGAACCTGTGCTCGGAGATCCTGCAGGTATCCACCCCTTCGGAATACAACGAGGACCTCACCTTCAAGCACGTCGGCAAGGATATTGCCTGCAACCTTGGTTCACTGAACATTGCGAAGGCAATGGATTCGCCGAACTTTGAACTGACTGTGGAAACGGCGATCCGCGGCCTTACTTCGGTTTCCGACCTTACGAATATCGCAGCAGCGCCCTCGATCGCACGTGGAAACGAAATGTCACACGCGATTGGGCTGGGCCAGATGAACCTGCATGGGTACTTGGCTCGTGAGGAAATCTTCTACGGCTCCGAAGAGGGCCTGGACTTCACGAACATGTACTTCTACGCGGTCGTTTACCAGGCGATTAAGGCGTCCAACAAGATCGCGCGCGAGCGCGGCGAATCGTTTGTCGGATTTGAGGATTCGAAGTATTACTCGGGTGAATACTTCAAGAAGTACATCGAGGGCGAGTGGGTTCCGCAGACGGAGAAGGTCAAGGGTCTGTTTGAGAACTCCAATGTTTACCTGCCGACGCCGGATGACTGGCGTGAGCTTGCGGCGAATGTTCGCGAGTACGGCATGTATCACCAGAACCTGCAGGCCGTGCCGCCGACGGGTTCGATCAGCTATATCAATAACTCGACGTCGTCGATTCACCCGATCGCGTCGAAGATTGAGATCCGTAAGGAAGGCAAGATTGGCCGCGTTTACTACCCGGCGCCGTACATGACGAATGACAACCTGGAGTACTACCAGGATGCCTACGAAATCGGCCCGGAGAAGATTATCGACACCTACGCTGTGGCCACGCAGCACGTTGATCAGGGCCTGTCGCTCACGCTGTTCTACCCGGATACTGTGTCGACGCGTGATCTGAACAAGTCCTACATTTACGCGTGGCGCAAGGGCATCAAGACGATGTACTACATGCGTATCCGCCAGATGGCGTTGCAGGGCACCGAAGTTGAAGGTTGCGTTTCCTGCATGCTGTAGGCCAATAAACTGCCCGCGAGATAGTTTTGAAAAGGTCGACCAGCTTTACAAAATTGGTCGTCCGGTTACTCATCCGGCCGTAAAGGCCGCTTCGGGTAGTTGATATGAAAGGCGCGGAGCCTTGGGAAGTTCCCGGG
>DUQT01000217.1 GCA_012837655.1 Actinomyces sp.
CGGAGCGCTCGTGCGCGCCGTCCGCCACGCGACGAAGACCAAGCCGAAGGCATCTGGCAAGCCGTTCCCGGGAATCTTTGAACACGCAATCGAAATGATCGGCGGTAACCACGCTGTTGCCGTTGGTGACCGTCTAGACACTGATGTTGCAGGGGCTTTGGCCGCATCGATACCTACGATGCATGTGCTCACCGGCGTGAATGATGCACGCGACGTGATTCTTGCTGATAGGGGACTGCGCCCGCAGCTCGTGCACCTGGACATGCGCGGCTTGAATGAGCCACACCCGCGTCCTCGTCACCACAAGAACGGAACCTGGACCTGCGGCGTTTCCCAGGAAGCAAAGGTAGTCGCCGGTCACCTCACCCTTGACGGTGTCGTTTTGCCGGAAGAGGGCGCTACTGTCACACTCGATTCCTACCGCGCGCTGATCGCAGCAGCTTGGGATCACGCGAAGGAAACCGACTCCAAGGTGAACTGCCCGCCCATCACCGTCGTTGAAAACGACGACGAGGCCGGAATTTTGGAAAGGCCCGAGCCAGTTGAGCAGCCGGACCAGATCGGCGAGTCTGATCCTTCCAGTGGATTCGACCAGGTGACGACCGAACCAGCCGAACAGTCTGCGCAGGATGATCAAGAAAACGCAGCAAAGTCGGAACAGGAGCAATCCGAAACCGACGAAACTGAAGAGTTACCCGAGGCAGACGTTAGCGACGACGACCTCGAAAATGTTGACGTCGATGGCATCCCGGAGTTCCTGCCCGGCGAAGAAGACCTGGCTGACCTGATGGAGGAAACCAAACACCTGGAGGATGAAGAGTGACCTCCGCTGAAGAATGGGAGTCTCGGTGGCTAAGTGTCGCCGAGCTACCACTGGAGGAAAGGCTGTCCCAGCTCAAAGCTGCGGAGGCCGAACTGTCCGCACAGCTCAGCCAGTCGGAGTCTAACCAGTGGCAAAACTGAGGCGCATTGACTCCGAGATGGTGCGACGAAAACTCGCGCCATCTCGGACGAAAGCTCAGGAGCTGATCCACGCCGGCTACGTCAAACTAGACGGCGAGGTCGTCACCAAACCTGCGCGGCAAATGGATCCCGCCCAGGCTCTGCTAATCGACCGTGAATCCAGCCCAAACTACGCCTCTCGCGGCGCGTACAAGCTCGCCGGCGCCCTCGAAATCCTGGGCGACCTTGCCCCACAGATCCGGGGGAAACGCTGCCTTGACGCCGGCGCGTCAACCGGCGGATTCACCGACGTCCTGCTTAGAAACGGAGCGGGCAGCGTCGTAGCCGTTGACGTCGGATACGGCCAGCTCATCTGGCGACTCCAAAGCGACCCGCGCGTCGAAATAAAAGACCGCACCAATGTTCGCTACCTTCAGCCCGAGGACGTGGCTCCAGCCCCAACGATTGTCGTATCTGACCTGTCCTTCATCTCTTTGACCCTGGTGCTTCCAGCGCTTCGCCGTTCGGCGGCACCGGATGCGGACTTCCTGCTCATGGTCAAACCGCAGTTTGAAGTGGGCAAGGATAAGCTGGGAGCGCAAGGCGTCGTACGAGACACCTCGCTTCACCACCAGGCCGTCCGCAAAGTGCTTGACGCGGCTTTCGAGCTTGGTCTGAAACCGTACGGAATCGCAGCAAGCCCGCTACCTGGGCCAGCTGGAAACGTCGAGTACTTCGTCGCCCTCAAACAAGACCATGAGGCCGCCATCGATCGCAAAGACTGGGATGAACGCATCCCCCAGGCGATTGATCAAGGCCCCGCCAAATCGCAGTCGTCGACCCCTAGGAATGAGGAGCATAAATGAATCGCGCGATTATGATGCTCATTAACCCTAATCGCGAAGATGCTGCTGCAACCGGCGAAGTTGTTCGCCACGGCCTACAGCAGTACGGCATCGATATCGTGGACGCTGAAACGAATCGAGATGTCGAACTCGTCCTCGTCCTTGGAGGCGACGGCACCATCCTTTGGGCCGCACAGCACGCGCGTGAACGCGGCGTCCCACTGCTAGGCGTGAACCTTGGTCACATGGGTTTTCTTGCCGAGGCCGAAGTTAGCTCAGTCAGTTCCCTTGTAGAGCGCGTCGCTAAGGGGGACTACGCCGTTGAAGAGCGAATGACCCTGGAACTCGACCTAGAAATGCCTGACGGCGAAATCAAACACGACTGGGCGATAAACGAGGCCGCAATCATGCGCACCGACCTTGCACACCCCGCCCACTTCGGAATCGGTGTTGATGGGCAGGGCGTGTCAACCTACGGTGCAGACGGAATAATCCTCTCCACACCGACGGGGTCGACCGCCTACTCGTTTTCGGCGGGTGGGCCGGTGGTTTGGCCCGACACGGAAGCCGTCCTCATGGTCCCGCTCGCGGCACACGGACTGTTCACCAGGCCGCTGGTCGTGGGGCCCAACTCCGAACTAGAAGTTTCCGTTACCAAGCAGCAGTGGGCTGATCTGGAAGTTTGGTGCGACGGTATCCGATGCATCACTGCTCCGGCGGGCACACGCATTCTATGCCGCCCTTCAACGACTCCGGTAAAGCTTGCCCGCCTGTCTGACACACCATTCTCAGCTCGACTCGTTGCAAAGTTTGACCTGCCCGTAAGCGGGTGGCGGCGTCTAGGAAAAGGCGAGTAGGTAGAGCCGATGATCGAGGAACTACACATCGAAAACCTCGGCGTCATTGAATCCGCACACGTCGAGTTCGAACCCGGCCTCACCGTGCTGACAGGTGAAACCGGTGCCGGTAAAACGATGGTGTTGACATCGCTTCAGCTTCTGCTTGGCCAGCGAGCAGACTCATCCAAAGTCCGCGCTGGGGAAAAGGAAGCTGTCGTTGATGGTGTGTTCAGCGTTGACCCAAACGTTGAGCTCAGCTACGACCTCGAAAATGAAAACGTAATCGTAACGCGAAAAGTTGGAACGTCACGGTCACGCGCATACCTGGATAGGCGGCCCGCACCCGTTTCGGCCCTGACGGAACTAGCACCGCATCTGGCGGTGGTGCACGGGCAGGCGGATCAGATTGAACTGCGGTCCACTACTCGGCAGCGTGAACTGCTTGACCGATTTGGTGGGCAGGAGCACCGAAAACTGTATGACGACTACCGCGAGGCCTGGCACAGCGCAGTTGAGGCCAAACGGGAACTGGATGAGTTCGCGGAGAGCCTGGCGGAAGCAGAAACCGAAATCGCGCAACTGCGCCCTGCCGTCGACAAGATTCGCGCACTGGACCCGCAGGACGGAGAAGAGGAAGAGCTGCGCCTCGAAGCCGAGCGCATCACGAACGCCGAACAGCTTCGAAACGGCCTGTCGACCGCATACCAGGTCCTTATGGGAAACGAGGGCGGGGGAGTCATCGACGCCCTGGGCGTAGCGGTTGCCCACATCCAGCGGGTTGAAGAATACGACCCGCAACTGGCCGACATGTCGCATCGAATCTTGGAACAGCTGGTCGAGGTCGAAGCGATCCGCGACGACATTTCCGCCTACCTGTCCGACCTGAATGCTGATCCAGCCCGACTGGAATACGTGCATCAGCGCCGACGCGCGATCACTTCACTGTTGCGGGGGAGGGCGTTGGACATTCCATCGCTACTGACCTGGGCAGATGAAGCTGAAGAACGGTTGGAAGCACTTGAAAACCGCGACGACAAGCTTGCTGAATTAGAAGAGAAGCTCAAGCAGGCGCAACATCGCGTGATTGAAACGGGAAGGTCCCTAACTCAATCCCGCATGGAGGCCGGCAACAAGTTGTCAAAACTGGTGGATAAGGAACTCGCCGGCCTGTCCATGAAAGACGCGCGCCTGATAGTTGATGTGAAGAGCCGCGAAAAACCCGGACCTTACGGACTCGAAGATGTTGAGATGCTCCTGCAGGCCCACCGGGACGCAAATCCCGCCCCGCTGGGACACGGCGCGTCGGGCGGTGAGCTTTCCCGCGTGATGCTCGCACTGGAGGTCGTTCTAGCGGAACACGGCGAGCGCGATTCGCGTCACCTAACCTACGTGTTCGACGAGGTCGACGCTGGTGTTGGAGGACGGGCTGCCCGCGAGGTTGGGCGACGTCTTGCGCGGCTGGCAAAAGACCGGCAGGTGCTGGTCGTAACTCACCTGGCGCAGGTGGCGGCATGGGCGGATTCGCACTTCGTAATCAGTAAGAAGGGCGCCACTACTTCAGTGACTAGCCTCACGGAAAAGGACCGGATTGTTGAGTTAGCGCGCATGCTTTCTGGTTCTGAGTCTTCTCAAACAGCACGCGCCCACGCCGCTGAGCTAAGAACTGAAGTAAAAGTGGCACAATCGGGGATGTGAAACGTTTCTTTAAGAGGTCGAAGGACGCCCTGAATGCGCCAACACAGGCGGCTCGGGTGCGCGTTGATGAGCGCACGAAAAAGCTCGCTCGTCGGCTTGAACCAGGAGACGTCGCTGTAATCGATCATGCTGACCTTGATCGAGTTGCCGCTGAGTCCCTGGTCGCGCAGGAGCCGGCCGCTGTGTTGAACGCTGCGAAATCGACAACTGGTCGCTACCCGAACCTTGGCCCCGGAATCCTATTGGAGGCGGGTATCCCGCTGATCGACGACCTGGGGCCCGACATCATGACGCTTCATGAGGGCGACTACGTAACGATTGATGGCAACTCGGTTTTTGTTGGTGAACGCCTCATTGCGGAAGGCATCCGGCAAACAGAGGAAACTAACGAACAGGCCATGCAGGACGCTCGCGAAGGCATGTCCGCCCAGATTGAAGCCTTCGCCGCCAACACGATGGAATACCTGGCTCGTGAACGCGACCTGCTCCTAAACGCAGTTGGTATCCCGGACGTAAAGACGAATTTCAAGAACAAGCACATGCTGGTGGTGGTTCGTGGCTACCACTACAAAGAAGATCTTGGCCTGCTGAAGTCCTACATCCGCGATTACCGCCCCGTCCTCGTCGGAGTTGACGGCGGAGCTGACGCCATCCTGGAGGCGGGTTTCAAACCCGACATGATTATCGGCGACATGGATTCCGTGTCGGATAAGGCGCTTACGTGCGGCGCTGAAATTGTCGTTCACGCGTACCGCGATGGCCGTGCTCCCGGACTTGAACGCGTGGAGCGAGTCGGCGTGGAACACGTGATTTTTCCCGCGACAGGGACTTCCGAGGACGCCGCTATGCTTCTCGGAGATGCAAAAGGCGCAAGTCTTATTGTCACGCTAGGCACCCACACGACTTTGGTGGAGTTCCTCGACAAGGGACGCTCCGGCATGGCATCTACATTCTTCACACGCCTTGTAGTTGGGCCAAAGCTCGTGGACGCGAAGGGCGTGTCGCGAATCTACCGGACGCGAATCTCCTCATTCCAACTGTTCATGCTGTCTGCTGCCGGGCTTCTGGCCCTTTTCGTGGCCCTTGCTGTAACACCTGCAGGCCAGGCATTCTTGTCTATCATTAGTGTTTATTTCTGGGACGTTATTGACGTCATTCGCGGTTGGCTCGGTTTAGCTCCGGGCACGCCGACTACGTAGCTGGAGGTACTGTGGTCGATTTTAGATACCACCTGGTGTCGCTCATCTCTGTGTTTCTTGCACTCGCCCTGGGCGTAGTGCTGGGAGCCGGACCGCTCCAGGCTCCGATTGCTTCCGGATTGACGAATCAGGTTGAGTCTTTGCGGGAATCACAGGCGCGCACCAGTGAAGAAATAGAGCGCGTGCGTAATGACGTAACGCAGCGCAACCAGTGGATCGACGAGGTCGCACAGCAGGTCCTTCCCGGCACCTTGAAAGATAAAAAGGTCGCCCTGGTTACGCTTGAAGATACCGCCACCGAGGACGTGGATGCGATCCGCGGATACATTGAACTTGCGGGTGGAACTGTGAATCAGCATGCCACTTTGACCAGCTCGTGGGCTTCCGAAACCCTAACGCAGTACCGCGCATCCCTTTCGGGCCCGGTTGCAACTCACCTTGCCAATCCGCTCGGTGAAGATGCATCACCTTCAGCTGTACTTTCGCAGGCCGCCCTCGAAATCATGACGGTTCAGTCTGACGAATCGAAGCTACTGCGTGAAATGCTGACCGATTCTGAAAATGCTCTGCTGACCTTTGACACGGAGCAGGCGCAGTCTGACGCCATTATCTTCATCGGCCCGGACAGGGAGCTACCGCCTTACGACGTGGATGCCCAAAATGCGGAACCCACCGAACCGCAGGACACGGAAGACGAAGCAATGGAAACCGGCGCCTGGGTGGCGTTCGCGGAGGCCGTTGCTAAGGCTCCCGCATCGGGCGTGGTGGTCGGAGACGCATCGACCTCGGACGGCCTTATTGCGCTGGTACGTGACCAAAATATTGCAGTTACCACCGTTGATTCGGTCGGAACTTCGATGGGGCATGTATCCTCGGTGCTAGCTTTACTGAGTGCGGACGCGTCGGCTCGATCTTTCGGATCGGCCTCGACCGCTACGAACGTGGTTCCGCCACTGCCTGAAGTAGCGAGCGCTGTTTCAAGTGATGCGCCGCAGGAAGAGGAGAATACTGGTGAGTAATCGTTGGGCCATCGCTTTTGCCGGTGGTTTAGGAGCAGCTGCGATCACGGGAATCGTGACCAGTCTGGTGAAATCGGCTCCGTCCCTTCAGCGAACCAACCACAGGGGACAGACCGTTAGCCTGTCCGAAGGGATCGGCGTTGCGACCGCGATGATCGGTTCTGCCGTTGCCCGCCAAGATTTCCCTGCCGCGGCCGCGTTCACCGCGACTGCAAATGCAGGACTGGCAGACGACCTGGAAGATCTGCGCGACGAATCCGCAACCGCTCCGAAGGGACTGCGCGGGCACCTAACTGCCCTGCAGGAAGGTCGCGTAACCACCGGCATGGTCAAGGTCGCCGCCATTGGTTCTTCTGCCGTGGGCTACGCGCTGGTTTACGGCAATCGCCACGACAGGAACCTCTACGACCTGCTGGTTGACTCAATCATCATCGCGGGCTCTGCAAATATCGCGAACCTATTCGATCTGCGTCCGGGCCGCGCCCTCAAGATGTCCGCGGCATGCTCCCTGGTTGCCAGCTGTGTGGAGTGCAACCCACGCCTACTGGGTGTCGCCCTTGGAACGATTGGCGCAGCAGCGCCCTCGGACCTTGCGGGCGAAACGATGCTGGGTGACGTTGGCGCGAACACGCTTGGAATGCAGGTCGGCATGATTGCGGCGATTCCGCAGTCGCGACTGTTCCGCACCGGGATGGCAGGCATTACGCTGGGGCTGATTGGCGCTGCAGAGGTGGTCTCTTTTTCAAAGGTGATCGACTCGGTGCCGTTCCTGTCCAAGCTTGACCAGCTGGGCGTCAAACAGGCGGGAGACCAGTAGGGGCAATCAGATGACTACCCCCGCAGGTTCAAATTTGAAGACGAAGCTCAAACGGTTAGTCACCGGAGCCGTAGGCGTAATCGCGATCGCGACTCTGACGTCTAGACTGGTGGGCTTCATTCGCTGGCTGGCGCAGTCCGCGTTCGTTGGATCTGGAGCAACCGCAGGCGCTTATGCATCTGCCAACCAGATCCCGAATATCATTTTTGAAATCGTGGTTGGCGGCGCGTTGGCGGGCATTACCGTGCCCCTTCTCGCTGCGCATTTGGCCCGAGGGCGTGATTCGCAAGCGCATAGGATTGCGTCCGCTCTGCTATCTTGGGTCACTTTGATCCTGCTTGGTGTGGGCCTACTGGTTTTCTTTGGAGCTGAAACTATTGCCGGGCTCCTACCGGTTCCGGCTGATTCTGATATTGCTCAACAGCACGCGCTGATATCGCAGTTCCTACGCATTTTTGCGTGGCAGATCCCGCTGTACGGGATATCGATTGTGCTGACTGGCGTCCTGCAGGCCTATAAGAAGTTCCTATGGCCGGCGATTGCGCCGGCACTATCATCGCTGGTCGTTATCGCAACGTTTGGCATCTACGGGTTCATGAATCCGGCAAAGGATTCCGTGCCTGCAGAACTTGCAGTGCAAGTCCTGGGGTGGGGGACAACCGCCGGCGTAGCCGCACTATCATTGCCACTGTTCATCCCCGCATACCGCGCGGGCTTCAGGTACACGCCCACGCTACGAATGAGCAAGGCGACGCGCTCCAAGGCAGTCAGCCTGGGAGCATCCGGCCTGGGAGCACTGCTGGCCCAACAACTGTCGGTTGTCGTGGGGCTGTGGTTGATGCGTTCCTACGGCGAGGGCGGAACTGTCGCCGTGTTCCAATACGTTCAAGCCGTGTACTGGTTGCCG
>DUQT01000218.1 GCA_012837655.1 Actinomyces sp.
GACTACTACTCCGCCCGCCACGAAACCCCGTGGGGGCCTGCATTCGACCTCGATGATAAGAACGCGGAGCACACCCGATCGTTCCTGCTTGGCGCAGCACTGCACTGGCTGGGCGACATGGGTGTAGACGCGTTGCGACTAGATGCCGTGCACGCCCTCGACGATGATTCCGACTATCATTTCTTGGCGGAATTATCTGACGAGGTTGCGAAGCTGGAGGAGGAAACTGGCCGCACGTTTACTTTGACCGCGGAGTCTGACCTGAATGATCCGATCATGGTGACGCCTACTGCGGATGGTGGTCGCGGTATGGACATGCAGTGGGATGACGATTTGCACCACTCGCTGCACGTCTTGTTCACCGGGGAGAATCACGGATACTACAGTGATTTCGATACTCGCGACGCGATCGTGAAGGTCTTTGAAGAGGTTTTCTTCCACAACGGAACTTTCTCGTCTTTCCGTGAAAAAAAGTGGGGCGCGGAAGTTGACCCCAAGATGGATCGACGCAAGTTCATGATCTTTTCGCAGGATCACGATCAGGTTGGTAACCGCGCGATTGGCGACCGTCCGTCGCGTGTGCTCGATGACAAGCAGCTGGCGTCCCTTGCGGCACTGGTCCTGCTGGCGCCGTACACTCCCCTGCTTTTCCAGGGCGAGGAGTGGGGTTCAAAGGGCCCGTTCCTGTTCTTCTCTGACCAGGAGGGCGACGAAGCGATGGCGAAGGCGATGCGCGATGGGCGCCGCGCCGAGTTCGCTTCGCACGGCTGGGATGCCATCTACGGCGAACGGGTTACCGTGCCGGATCCGACTGCACGGTCAACGTTTGAAGATTCAAAACTCGACTGGGATGAATGCGCCTCGGATCGCGGTCAGCGCATGCTCAACTGGTATCGCGACCTCATCGCACTACGCCGCAAGATCAACACCGACGGTTCAAAGGTTGCGATGGAGTGGTCCGGCGACCTCCTCATCCTGCATTTGACCGACTTCGACGTGATCGTCAATTTCGGCGAGGACGTGGCTGTGGACTCTGAAAACGTTGAGCTTGCCTGGAGCGATGCACCCCGTACGGGAACGCTCCCCGCGCACGAAGTCGTTGTGGTTTCGCGCTAGCTGAGCGCACTTATCAAGCGGTCTTGGAGCACGAGGTCGTCCATGATGCGCGCTGGTTGAGCGTGCTTATCAAGCGCTCTCCGTACGCGAAATCGTTGCAGGTTCGCACTGTTGAACGTACTCATCAAGCGGTCTCCGCGCACGAAATCGTATTCGCGCGCGGAGACCTGATCGCATACTTTACAGTTCGGCCGGTGGGAACTGCCTGAAGATCCGGTGGAATCTGGCGTCACGCAGAGTTAGGAAGACGTCGCGCTTCCACTGGGATTCGACCGGGTTCTTCAACGGGTTGAATGCGCGCCCCTTTGCTTCCAGAGTCTTCATCTTTTCAGCCAGTTCGGGATCATCAGTCCACTTGGTTGCAACCGAAGTGGGAACCAGCGTGTAGAAGGCTTCCTTAGGTGCCTTCTTCAGCTTGGAACCGTTACCGAACACAACATCGTTTACAAGCACCTGCATTGGGTTGATTCCGGCTGCGAACACATAGGCGGAGTTCCGCCCGATTCGCGGGTTCACTTCTAGGAAGTACTCGGTGCCGTCGCGCGGATCCACCTTGATGTCGAAGTTCGCGAATCCCTGGTAATCCACCTTCTGGAAGAACTTTTGAACCTTTTGGAAGATCTTCTCGTTCGGCGAGGTAATCATCGCTACGGGGTTACCAACCAGGCTCGGGCGGTGATCCTGGAGCGCCACCTGCGCGTGCGACAGCATCACCAGTTTCCCGCGCGTATCAACGTATGCAGTGATCGAGCGGATCTGGCTGTCGCCACCGGGGATGTACTCCTCAACGACGAACGCGCCGTCGTAACCGTGTTCCTTAAGGTCAGCGAGGAACGCGCGCAACTCGTCTTCAGTCTCGAAGTAGTAGACCTTGTGCTTGTTCGGTAGGTCGAGCTTTTCGAACTCAGCGGAAAGTGCGGGCTTCGCAACGACGGGGAACTTCAGATCCGCGTCGTAGGACTCGCCCGGCTTGATCTCTACAAAACGAGCCGTGTCCATCCCCACTTCTTCACAAATCTCTTTAAAGCTGGCCTTATCGGAAACAGCGTCTAGAGTTTCGCGCGACGGGAAAGCACACACATACGCTTCGGGAAGCTGTTCGCGAATCGTCACGACCTTGTCAATCATCGGATCAGCATTGGTCATGAGTACTAGCTTCTTGTCCGGGTGTTTCTCAGCCACGTCCTCGAGGATTGAAAGGACACCTTCCGGCGTTGACGTGTCGACCGGTTGGACCCAATCAATGAAGTCGGACAGGACTATCGCCTGCGACGGCGCGCGGGAGATGCAGATGACGCCCGTGTTGAACTCGTCGTTGAACTGGCGGGCCAGTGCGTAGGCTTCGATGCCGCCGCCGATGATGACCGGGAGGAACTTGGCCTCGCGGGTGGATTCGGGCATCTGGTAGCGGGCAAGTTTGTCCTTCACGTCGCGACGCAGGCTCAGGAGCGCCGTCACGGAGCGGTGCAGTGCCAGGTCACGCGCGGGACGAACCGGTTTAATTTCGTTTGAAAACTTTGTCTTGAACTCATTCAAGCTCAGCAGCGACGGCGAAAGATCTGACCCAATGCCCATTAGGTCGAATGTCGTACATCCCTTGTCTCGAACCAGGAGCGCCTCTTTATAGACCATCAGATCGTTCGCGCGTTCCTGCAATCCGAGTTCGTTTGTGGCCGCATACATGCGCTGCGCACCACCATCAGACATGGTGAGCAGCGACCAAGCCCCGAGCTCATCACCCGCGCGAGCTGCCACAATCATCGAACGATCCCTACCGAGCGACTTCAGAATCGATTCAAAATAGTGTTTTTCAGGCGGGAAGAAGCCATCGCGCTTCGCCGTTTCCTGCATGACTTCGTAATACGGGCTGAAATCCGCGAGGGCGTTCTCGGTTTCGTCCCTTACTTCAAGCGAAGACTCCCGCATTGATTTGCGTACGTCGCGTCGGCCCCTGCTCTTGAACTTCGACAGGATCTGCTCATCATCGCCCTCGAGGTCGAGAACTACTGTCGCGTCGAAAGTAATTGTTGAAATGATGGGCCGGGTGCCTTCGGCCTCTGGGCGAGAATGAAGGCGCAGGAACGCGGCCAGCGGAAACTCTTTGCGCACAGTGTGGCGCAGTGCCGTGAGGAGTTCGTCCTCTTCCGCGTCAGACGGCTCATTCACCCACACCGGGCCGTTACGCGCCCACAGATACTGGATGCCTGAGGACTTCATCTTCGTCGCATACATTACCGCGACGGTGTCAGCCTTTCTGCGCGCAACAAAATATGCGCCTACCTCCCTGTCACCCGTCACTGAGTCAAGGTCGGCCCACTGCCTGGTCTGCTCTATCGGCAAAGCGAGACCAGCTAGCTGAACAGCACGATCGTACTGTTCAGGCGTGACACGGCGAACAACAATCTGATCCACTATCAAACTCCTCGGTATACCTGTGCTAAGTCTAGAACACCTGCCTTAGACGTTCCTGTAAGGGCAATCGCCACCGACCGGCTCACTAGACGAACGCGCCCAATCCGATGAACGCGCCTAACTAGACGAACTCGCCCAACTAGACAAACTCGGCCAATCAGACGAACGCGCCCAGCTAGACGAACTCGGCCGACCAGACGAACTCGCCTAACTAGACGAACGCGGCTTATGACAACTATTAGGCGCCTAGTGGGCGCGCCGTGCTGAAAATAAATCCCTGTGCCGTAGCCTAAATGTGTGTTAACGGCAGTTAGCGGTGGTGCAACCAGAACTCACCCACCCCAGGAATTCATCGATGCTCTGCTGAGTCTGCGCGACGTCAACGCGCACCAAGACATTGAGCTCGAAGAAGTACCTGCCCCGCGCAAAATCGCGCCCTACGCCGCAGCCCTGCGAGCCTTCACCATCGCGGAAGACGACGAAATCCCCATTGCGACCGGGCGATTCGTCGTTCTATATGACCCCGATGAGCAACCCGGATGGAACTCCCGGTTCCGCATCATCATCCACGTCCGCTCCCAAATGGATGCCGAAATGGGCACCGACCCCCTACTGGGTGAAGTCGTGTGGAGTTGGGCCCATGACGCCCTCGACGATGCGGGCGCAAACGCGCGCGATATGAACGGCACCGTAACACGCGAACTTTCAGAAACGTTTGGCGGCCTAACCCTGGATCGTTCAGACGTAGAAATAGAAATGAGGGCGTCCTGGTCCCCCGCTACAAACGATCTGGGCCCGCACTTGGAAGCGTGGCTGAACCTGATTGCACAAACCGCGGGAACCTGCGACGATCCTGACAGCACAGACACATCTATCGAACCGGTGACGCATGCCTGAAGATTCAGCACCCTCCGATGAACCAACCCTGATTGTCCACCCTCGCGAGGGCACTCCCGACCCGATAGACACCGAAGAAGCCCTGGCACACGCCGTGCAGCGCCTGGAAAAATCGGAGATGCCCGTTGCGATAGATGTTGAACGAGCCTCTGGATTCCGCTATTCCGACCGCGCCTACCTTGTCCAAATCCGGCGTGAGGACGTCGGCACCTTCCTGATTGACGCGGACGCACTGCCGCATCTTGATGCGCTAAACGAAGCCCTATCCAACGGCGTTTGGATCTTTCACGCCGCCGATCAAGACATTCCCAGCCTGCGCGGCGCGCATTTATTTCCACCTGAAATTTTTGATACCGAGGTCGCAGCTCAGCTACTCGGATACGAACGCATCGGCCTGGCGGCCGTCTGCGAACAGACCCTTGGCGTGACCCTTGATAAGGAGCATCAGGCTTCCGACTGGTCGAATCGGCCGCTCCCCCGCGCCTGGTTGCGTTACGCCGCGCTGGACGTTGAGCTACTAACCGACCTTTACCGAGAGCTCGGCAAAAAACTCTACGACGCCGGCCGGTGGGACTGGGCACAGCAGGAGTTCGAACACATCCAACAGATGAAGCCGAAACCTGAAGATCCCAACAAGTGGCGCACGATTCCAGGCGCTGGCAAGGTTCGCCGGCGCCGGCAGCTCGCGATTTTGGAAGAGCTTTGGAAGACCCGCGAAGAAATCGCGGAAGCCAAGGATATAGCCCCAACCCGTTTGATCCGTAACCGCACCCTGATCTCGCTTGCAGTCAAGACACCGCGCAATAAGCGCTCTTTGTTGAACATCCAGGAGATGCGCCGGGCTCGCACACGTCACTACACCGACCAGTGGATGAACGCGATCCGCCGCGGAAAGAGCCGATCCGAAGCGGACCTACCGCCCTTAAAACGCCCGCACCTGCCCGGCGAACTACCAAAGCATTCCGGTTGGAAACTATCCCACCCCGACGAATTCAAACGTTTGCAGATTATCCGCGAGGTCGTTGCTAAGCGCGGTAAGGCCTTGGAGATCGACCCCGCCGTCGTGTTGGAACCCCGAGTACAACGCCAAATCGCGTGGGATGGCCCCGCCCTACAGGGCGACAAGTTGGATCAGTACCTCTTGCGGCACGGTGCTCGACCCTGGCAGATCGACCAGGTTCACGACGGCCTAGAAGCCGCAATCCGCGAATATTAGCGCTGCAGGCTCTCCATGAGCTCAGTTATTTCCGCGACGGAATGATCAACATCTAGGTGGAGGTGCTCGATGATCTGGGCGCGCTTGGCGTGATCCAGGAACTGCTTCGGAATTCCCCTTGCCATCACCGGCGTGAACTTTCCTTCCCGAGCCAACGCGTCGCGGACAGCGGCACCAAATCCATTTGCCTCAAGCCCGTCCTCAAAAGTCACGATCAGGTTCGAATCTGCGATCTGATCGACCAGGTCCTGAGTTACGGGAAGGAGCCAGCGCGGATCAATCACCCTGGTACGGTAGCCTTCCTCGGCAAGTTTGCGCGCGGTTTCCAAACCATTGTTAGCAAATGAGCCAGTAGCAAGAATGGTGATCTCAGCATCGTCCTCGTCAAGGAGGACGTCGCCCCACTCTTCCCTTGAAATGGCCTCTATGGGCTTGGGTAGCGCTCCCTTGGGATAGCGAACAACGGTGGGGGCATCATCTATTGCGGTTGCTTCGCGCAGCGCCAAACGCAAGGTTTCCTCATCGCGAGGTGCGGCTAGGCGCAGGCCCGGAACGATTGAAAGCATCGCAATGTCCCACATTCCATTGTGGGAAGGCCCATCGTCACCGGTGATTCCCGCACGGTCAAGCACGAAAGTAACGCCGGCCTTGTGCAGGGCAACGTCCATTAGGACCTGGTCAAAGGCGCGGTTCAAGAATGTTGAGTACACCGCAAACACGGGGTGTGCTCCGGCGTAGGCCATTCCTGCGGCGGAAGTAACGGCGTGCTGTTCAGCAATGCCTACGTCGATGACGCGATCCGGGTAGCGCTTCTTGAGCGGTAGCAGTCCCACGGGAGCCATCATTGCCGCCGTGATACCTACGATCTTGGGGTCTTTCTTTGCGAGCTTGACGATCTCGTCAGCAAAAACGGCCGTCCAACCAAATCGTGAAGGAGCCACCGGCAACCCGGTTTCGGGGTGGATCTTTCCAACTGCGTGGAAGCGGTCAGCAACGTCCTCTTCCGCCGGAGTGTATCCGCGGCCCTTCTGCGTGATCACGTGAAGAAGAATCGGCTGTTTGGCAGCCTTTGCTCTGGTTAGAGCGAACTCGATTGCGACCTCGTCGTGACCATCGATCGGGCCGACGTATTTGATGCCCAGATCCGCGAACATGACGCCCGCGGTGATTGCGTCGCGCATGCCTTCCTTCAGGCCGTGCAGAGTGTCAAACGCTACTTCACCCGGTTTGCCACGCGACAGAAGTTGCTTTTTACCCCAAGCCAGCGCCTTCTCGTAGCCCTCCGACATGCGTAGCGCGTCAAGGTGATGTGCAAGGCCACCAATCGTCGGAGCGTAGGAACGACCATTGTCATTCACGATGATCACGAGGTTTCCATCCTTGTGGTCACCAATGTTGTTAATCGCTTCCCAAGCCAACCCGCCTGTCAGGGCACCGTCACCAATGACGGCTACGACGTGGTCTTCGCGGCCAGTGCGCTTAAATTCACGCATGATGCCCTCGGCCCACGAAAGCGCGGTGGATGCGTGCGAGTTTTCAACAATGTCGTGCTTGGATTCAGCTCGTGATGGATACCCGGACAGTCCGCCCTCTTGGCGCAACTTTGAAAAATCAGTGCGGCCTGTCAAAAGTTTGTGTACATAAGCCTGGTGGCCAGTGTCGAAAACGATGGCGTCACGCGGGGAATCAAACACGCGGTGAATCGCAAGAGTCAGTTCAACGACACCAAGATTGGGACCCAGGTGACCGCCGGTGCGCGATACGGACTGGACCAGGTACTCCCGAATCTCCGCTGCGAGCTCTATAAGCTCAGCCGATGTCAGCGCCCGAATATCTGCGGGCCGCTTAATCGACGCGAGGAGCTTTCCTGGCTTAACAGTCACTGGATTATCCATGGCACCATCCTAATGGGCAAAACAGTTCAGCCATAACGCAGGCGCAACACGTCTTCTGGGCGATCAAGACATACCGCCC
>DUQT01000219.1 GCA_012837655.1 Actinomyces sp.
CCCCCCGCCAGCAGGTTTCCGCGCTTGAAGCTGTAGCGCCTCATGCCGCGCCCAACTCGCGTGTGGTTGTACCAGTCGAATATTTGCGCGCCCTTGGCGCCTATTCCTTCCGCCTCGATGGCCTCTTGAAAGGAGGGGCCAAAAAAGTTTGGCGCGTCAGGTGCTCGTGGCGTCGGGACTGGGTTTGGGGGTTGCGTATCGATTTCCGAGGACGGAGTTGTGAGTCTCCGTGGCTTATTCACTACAGATTTAGAGGCCATGGCATGAAACTTACCGTATTCAGCGGACTCAGACATCCTGTCGCGACGAATTTGGGCTCATACAGGAGAGGTGAAATTAAATAGCGCCTGCGACTGGTAGGAACCGTCGGAACTCACGTGGTCGAGCCGGAAGCCCTTTACTAGCCACTGCGCTTCGAAAGTGGAGCACGTTCGCTCAGCCTCGTCCAACCTCCGCTCACTAACCTGCTGAGCTATGGTTACATGCGGGTGGTAGGGGAATCGAGCGGGCGTATCCAAAATGCCTGACCGAACCTCGCCCTCAAGGTCGATTAATTCCTGGTGACCCCTGTCAACGTTTATGAATACGACAGGTGATACGGGGCGGAATGATCCGGTGCCGTGCAGCGAAATGCGGAATGGCGTTTGTTGCGACGCGATTGCTTGCAGGTGTGCGCGGACGTGTTCGCGGTCCGATTTTTTGATCGTGGTCGGTGGGAGGATTGTTATGTGGGCGGGGGTTACTGCTCCTTGGTTGTCGCCGAACTTGACGCGAAGTTCGCTGAGCTCCGTCATCCACGGTTCGGGAATTGCGATGAGGATGCCGATGCGCTCCTCATCAGGTCCACATGGGGGCAGGTACATATTTTCCCTTACGGTCTCCAGCCGTGGGCTGGGACTTTGACTCACTGTGTTGGTTGGTATTCCTGGATATTACTATCACAAATGTCTGATCACAGCGCTTTGCCAGAATGCGGAGTGTGGAAAAAATCGTGATTACAAAGCTGTGGAAACCTGGGGCGTGGGCGGTGGAAACCTTACAAAGTTAGTGAATGTAAGGGGTCAATTGTCAGTACGTTAAAACCGCTATTTTTCAACGTTTTCAAGGCCTGTTATTTGCCATTTGTGAGTAGTACGCTGTAACCGTTGTTTGAAAGCTGTTTGAAGCTAGACATTTAGGAGAGCCCATGAGTGTGAAGGTGCGCAAGACGGCTACGAAACTGGCCGATGGTCGCGACCTGTTTTACTTCGATGATTCCCCGGAGTACGTCAGCGGAGAAAAAACCCGCCGACTCGACGACCCGCGTCCCCTGAAGGATCGTTTCGCTCCAATCGTTGACGAGGACGGAAATGAGAAGCCCGTTACAGGTCCGTGGATGCGCCTAGACCCGCTAACTGGTGAATGGGTTGTGATGGCGTCGCACCGAATGAATCGCACTCACCTGCCGCCGGCGGACGCGAATCCGCTTGCGCCGGCTCGCCCTGGTGCTGCATATCAAGACGGCGAAATCCCTGCGACTGACTACGACGTCGTTGTTTTTGAAAATAGGTTTCCTTCGCTAATGGTTGTGCCCGGTCAGGATCGCGAAGTCGTTGATCTAGATGGTGAAGAAATCTGGAAGACAGCTCCTGCAGCGGGACGCTGTGAGGTCATTTGTTTCGGCCCGAAACTTGAAGAAAACCTTGTACAGATGGGCCCAAAGCGTATGCGCACGGTCATTGAAGCGTGGGCGGATCGCACGCAAGCCCTGGAGCAGATGGAGGGCGTCAAACAGGTCTTCTGCTTTGAAAACCACGGTGAAGCGATTGGTGTGTCGCTACATCATCCGCACGGGCAAATCTACGCCTACCCCTACATCACGCCGCGCACTGCAACCATGCTTCGGCAGGCGCGTAAGCATCGTGAAGAAACGGGCGGGAACCTTCTGGCAGACATCCTGGCCGCAGAACTTCGATCGGGTCGCCGCATCATTGACGAGACCGAACACTGGGCCCTGTACGTCCCCGCCGCAGCACGCTGGCCGGTAGAAATGCACCTGGCGCCAAAGCGCGACGTGAAGGCGATCTATGAGCTAAACGATGCCGAACGCGAAGACCTCGCCCACATCTACCTAAAGATGTTGGCGGCAGGCAACAAGTTCTTTGAAGTCGAGGACGAGGCTGGCAACAAGTCCTACCTGGAGATCCCCTACGTCATGTCTTGGCATCAGGCTCCCGTTGGTGAAGAACGCGAGGACCTGCGACTTCACATGCAACTGCACTCTGTCCAGCGCGCACCAGGTAAGTTGAAGTATCTGGGTGGTTCAGAATCCGGCATGGGCGCTTGGATTTCTGACACAACTCCGGAAAAGATTGCTGATCGTTTGCGCGAAGTTTACGGAAAGTAGTGATCAATCCATGATCGTGAATGAAGCATGGTCGCTAGATGAGGGCGCTAATCGGGTTAGCGACCTCTTTGAAAAGAGCTTTGGCTACTCACCGCACGCTATTCATTCCGCGCCGGGTCGCGTGAATGTCATCGGAGAGCACACTGACTACAACGGTGGCTACGCTCTGCCAATGGCTTTACCACACCGCACTTTCGCTGCAGTGGGTAAGCGCGATGATCGCGTGGTGCGTTTGATTTCAGCGCAGGAAACCGGAATTCGAGAGGTGAACCTAGACGAGGTCGGCACCTACGACTCTGACAATCCGGTCGAAGGCTGGCCGGCCTACGTTGTCGGCGTTGCATGGGCGCTGGAGCAGCAGGGCAAGCCGAAGATGCCTGGCATGGATGTCGCAATCGATTCGTGCGTTCCCTTCGGTGCGGGGCTGTCATCGTCCGCCGCCTTGGAATGTGCGGTGGCAGTTGCCTGGGATGCTTTCATGGCTGAAGAAGACGGCTGGTATGCACTGATCGCTTCAGACAAGGGACGCTCCGAACTTGTGGAGGCGTGCATCTCCGCTGAAAACGACATCGCCGGCGCCCCGACGGGCGGCATGGATCAGGCCGCGTCCCTGCGTTGCGAAGAAGGATCCGTAATCCTTCTAGATTCGAAAGATTCTTCAATACGCCATATTCCTTTTGACCTCGAGGCCGTGGGGCTTGAACTACTGGTGATTGATACCCGCGCTCCGCATCAGCTTGCGGACGGGCAGTACGCTGAGCGTCGCGCAACCTGTGAGGCATCCGCAAAGAAACTTGGCGTGAAGTACTTGGCAGACCTGGAACCAGATGCGGACCTTTCAGAGCTCTCCGAAAACGAGCGCAAACGCACGCGTCACGTGATCACAGAAATTGCTCGCACCCTAAAGTTCGCAGAGTTGCTTGAAGGTGGGGAGCTCACCGGAGAGCGCCTAGCCGAACTCGGCCAGCTCATGACTGAATCGCACGAATCACTGCGAGTCGATTACGAAGTCACCGTCCCCGAACTAGATGTGGCTGTCAGCACCGCCCTCGAAAATGGGGCAATAGGTGCGCGAATGACTGGGGGAGGATTTGGCGGATCGGCGATCGCGCTGGTGTCTGTTGACAAGGTCGATCAGGTTATTGATGCGGTGAAGGCACGCTTTGAGGAGCATGGCTTCAACGAGCCGCACTTCCTGCATGCCAAGCCGTCGGCTCCGGCGAATTAGGAATCTTGCGGATAGGTCCCCGCGTTTTCCAG
>DUQT01000220.1 GCA_012837655.1 Actinomyces sp.
CAAACTTGGTATAACCGGACTTTCGCGACCGGACTTTATGATCGGATTCCTAGAGCCCAGTTTCTCAACCTGGCTCTGCGCTCGGATTTGTTGAATCCGATTTCGCGAAGTGGAAGTTGAAAGCCCGACCGTTTGGTCGGGCTTTCAAATGTTCTTAGAGCATTCCCTCTTCCTTCAGAACCTTCGCAATCGCTTCGCGGTTCTTCGCATCCAAAGGCAGGATCGGCTCGGGCATCTGTGGAGAATCAAAGATTCCCATCAGGTTCAGCGCAGTCTTAAACGCGCCAACACCCGCGGCGAAACCGGTCTCGCCCTCGGTAACGGAAGTAATGCGCATCAGGCGAGCTTCCTGCGTTTGAAGTTCGCGGACACGGTCCCAATCGCCCTCCTTGAACGCCTTCCACTGCTGCACGTACAGGTCCGGGTTGACGTTAGCCAAGCCCGGAACAGCGCCGTCAGCGCCGGACAGGTACGCACCGTCGACAACGACCTCGTGGCCGGTGAACAGCTGC
Organism: Actinomyces sp.; assembly: GCA_012837655.1. Taxonomy (GTDB): domain Bacteria; phylum Actinomycetota; class Actinomycetes; order Actinomycetales; family Actinomycetaceae; genus Gleimia. The sequence goes on from DUQT01000220.1 coordinate 513, forward strand.
AGCGGGTGGCCGAGCTGCTCGTTGTCAATCGAGAGGAAACGGAAGCCCACGTCATCGCCCGAGGAGTCCTTAACGCCCGCGAGGACGCCCTCGGAACCCAAACGCACGAGCATATCGCCCTGCAGTTTGATGTGTACGCACTGCGGCAGGTCGTACGCAAAGATCGGCAGGTCGGTTGCTGCGTGAAGCAGGCGGAAGTGACGCTCCACTTCCTTTTGCCCAATGATCGCGTAGAACGGGGCGGTGGCGACAACAGCGTCTGCACCCAGCTCCTCGGCAACGCGAATATGCTCGATCACGCGCGGCGTGGCGGTATCGATCACGCCAACCATGACAGGCACGCGACCATCGGTGATCCGAATTGCGGCCTCAATGATTTCGCGGCGACGTTCATCAGTCGAAAACACGACTTCTGACGACGATCCCAAAACGAACAATCCGTCAACACCCGCGTCAATCATGCGGTTCAACAGGCGCTCGTACGAGACCTCGTCAAACTCGTGATCATCGGTGAGTGGAGTTACGACAGGTGGAATAATTCCCTGTAATTTCATCTTTCCTATGCCTTACTGGTTCCAAGATCCGGGTGCAATAGTGAAGGCGCTGCACCCAGCAGCGTCTGTGTGTACGGGTGCTTCGGGTTTTCAAGCAACTCTTTAGCAGGACCCTGCTCCACAACCTTGCCCGAGTTCATCACAGCGATCGTGTCGGAGATGTATCGAACGGTTTGAATGTCGTGAGAGATGAAAACCATTGCGAGGCCAAGCTCGTTCTTCAGATCCATCAGCAGGTTCAGAATCTGTGCGCGAACCGAAACGTCCAGTGCTGACGTCGGCTCGTCCGCAATGATCGCGTCTGGGCTGAGCGACAGTGCACGCGCAATCGCGACGCGCTGACGCTGACCACCCGAAAGCTGCCCTGGAAGGGCATCCAAAGCGGAATGCGGCAAACCAACCTTCTGAATCTGATCTTCCACACGTGCGATGCGTTCGGCGCGAGTGCCGATCTTGTGCACGTGCAGCGGATCCATCAGTTGGTCACGAACAGCCATGCGGGCGTTGAGGGCGGTAGCTGGGTCCTGGAATACCACGGAAACCACGCGACCAATCTTACGCCTGTCAGCAGCGGACCTCTTCGTGACCTCCTCGCCACGGAAGAAGACCTTGCCTGACGTTGCCGCTTGCAGGCCACACATGACATTCGCGGTGGTGGACTTGCCGGAGCCGGATTCACCAACGAGGCCAAGTACCTTGCCGGGCATCAACTTCATGTCGACACCCTGCACGGCGTGGACTCTGTTGGGCTTGAAGATTGAACCGGTGCGAGTCTTGAACGTTACGTTAACGTCCTGCAGCTCAATGATCGGCCCGTTATACGAAGCCCTCTTTGGGCTCAATGATTCGGTCTTAGCCATTGTCTTAGCCATTACTTGACCTCCCCAGTTGGCTCGGCTTCAACAGGCACGCCCGGCTGTTTGGGCGGCTCGTATCCGGCTTCAATCCAAGCGCTGTCAGGTACGGCCGCGTACTTGTGATCCACGCCCGGAATGCTCCAGACAAGCGGCTTCGTGTGAACACCAACGTCAGGATGCGAGGATCGCGGCGCGAACCTGTCGCCGTCGGGGAAGTCCTTCGGCGAAGGTACCGTACCGGGCACCTGGTGGAGGCGTCCGGAGCCAGCCTCGATCGAGAGCACGGAGCCGAGTAGGCCACGCGTGTACTCGTGAATCGGGTTGGACAGCAACTCGGAAGTAGTTGCGCGTTCAACGACCTGGCCCGCGTACATAACAGTGATCTTGTGTGCGACTTCAGCAACGAGGGCGAGGTCGTGCGAAACGAATACCATCGCGAAGCCCAGCTTCTCGCGTAGCTCATTCAGCAGGTCGATCACCTGACGCTGAACCGTTACGTCCAGAGCCGTGGTGGGTTCGTCAGCGATGATGAGCTTCGGATCGCGGGTTAGTGCCATTGCGATGAGGACGCGCTGGCGCTGACCACCGGAGAGTTCGTGCGGGTAGGACTCGAGCGTGCGCTTCGGGTCCAGGCCTACAAGTTCCAGTAGCTCTTCCGCGGTGCGGGTGCCACCGCGCTTGGTTAGCTGCTTCATCTGCGCGCGAATCAGCATTGCGGGGTTCAGCGATGACAGTGCGTCCTGGTAGATCATTGCGAGTTCGTGACCCAGCAGCTTCTGACGCTCCTTGTGCGTCATCTTCAGCAGGTCGCGCCCCTGGTACAGGATTTCGCCCGTGATCTCAGCCCGGGGATCAATCAGACCCATGATTGCGAGGGCGGTGATTGACTTACCACATCCGGATTCGCCAACCAGACCCATGGTTTCGTTCTCGCGAACCGAGAAGGAAACGTGATCAACGACGTTCACGTCACCGTGGCGCGGGAACTTGATGCACAGGTCCTTGACTTCAAGAAGGACGTTGCCTGAAGTGACGGGGGCGAAGCGGTCGGTGCGGTGCTTCTCCACGATGCTCAGCTGGTCAATGCGTTCCTGCAGTGATTCAGCCTGCTCTGCGTAGGCAAGGCGCGGGTCGAGGAGCATGCGGTCCTCTTCGCGGTCACCGGAAACGGCCTTCACCTTCTGGTTTGAAGCAGGTGCGGCAACCATCGCGTCCGTGATGCCTTCAGACAGGATGTTGAGGCACAGCACGGTAATCATGATCATGATGCCGGGGAACGTGGCCGTCCACCACATGCCAGCCAGGATCGATCCGGAGGACGATGCTTCGGACAGGACGTTACCCCAGGTCGGAACCATAGTTGGCTGCAGGCCCGAACCAATAAAGGTTAGGGATGCTTCCAGGATGATCGCGTCAGCGACGAGGACGGTTGCGAACACGAGGACGGGTGCTGCAGTGTTGCGAACAACGTGCTTGGTGACGATCCACGGTGCCCTTGCACCTGAAACGATCACGGCGCGCACGTAGTCTTCACCGTATGCACTCATGACGTTCGCGCGGACGATACGTGCGATCTGCGGGGTGTAGACGAATCCGATTGCAAGAACGATAACGGCGACGATGCCGACAACGTTGTCAGCGTCTAGGCGCTTGGAGAACACGAGCACCATGACCGCTGCCATTGCGATGCCTGGGACTGCCATGATGACGTCCATGATGCGCATGATGACTTCGTTAACCCACTTGCGAGAAACTGCGGCAACAGCGCCGATAATAGCTCCGACAATGAGGGTGCCCAGCGCAGCGAGTAGGCCAATCGCGATCGAGTAGCGGCCACCGTACAGCAGGCGAGACAGGATGTCCCGGCCTACGTGGTCAGTGCCGAAGATGTGCTCAGAACTTGGTGCCACCCAGC
>DUQT01000221.1 GCA_012837655.1 Actinomyces sp.
ATCAGACTGGCAGCTGGCTACACACAAACGTAATGAGTAGCCATAAATGCCAAGTTTTTCAGCCGAATTTGCTACGCAACTTTAGTTAAGACGACTGGTCTACTTATGTGGAATAAAGCGCTTGGCGATTCCCCTATTTATCTTGCCCGGCCATGCCGGCCCCTCGTAGATGAATGCGGTGAATGCTTCCAGCAGGTCGGCTCCCGCATTGAGGTATTCCAGAGCATCTTCGACGGTGCTGATCCCTCCGACAGCAATGATCGTCTGGGCTTCATCAAGTAGTGATCGCAGCTGCTTGACGATATTTAATGTGCGTTGCTTTAGTCGTGGGCCGGACACTCCCCCGGGTCCCTCGTCATGATTGATTGTCGTGTTGGCAGCAACTATGCCTTCTAGGCCAAGCTCTTTAGTCATCTGCGCAACCGCAGCCACGTCCTCATCGGCTAAATCGGGCGCAATTTTTACGAAGACTGGGATGTCACGCTTCGCGGCCTTTCGGCCTGCTTCCAGGGTTATTTCAGCGATTGGGCGCAGTGTTTCGATGGATTGCAGATCACGCAGACCCGGCGTGTTGGGCGATGACACGTTGATGACGAGGAAATCGACTAGCGGGGCGAGCTCCCGGGCGCAGATTTCGTAGTCAAGCGGCGCGTCTTCGTTGGGCGTGACCTTGTTCTTGCCGATGTTTGCACCCACTACGATTGAGCGCCCATACGGCGTTGAACGTAGCTTTCGAAGGCGCTGTTTGGCGGCTTTCACGCCGGAGTTGTTGAACCCCATGCGGTTTCTGATCTCGCGGGATTCCGTGATTCGCCACAGGCGCGGCTTGTCATTGCCGGGTTGTGGGCGCGGGGTGATTGTACCGATTTCAAGGAATCCAAATCCCAGGGCGTGTAGCCCTTCAACTGCGCGGGCTTCCTTGTCCAGACCGGCGGCTAATCCAAGACGGCCCTTCAGCTTGCGTGGCAAGAACGTTTCGCCCGCCGGGACGGATGTATCGGTCGGATCAAAGGTCAAGCTCATGAGGTCGCGAGTCACCGGGATCGTCCCAGCGACCTCGAGTGCCTTCATTGCAACAACGTGAGCTACTTCGGGATCGGAATGCGTAATAAAGTGATCAAAAATCCATCGGTACACGCTTTGAGCTTACCGGACCCGCCTTACCGGATGGGCATGGTCTCACCTAATAGGCCCCGGTTTGGAACGCTCGCACAAGCCCCTGTCCGACACGAAATCCGTCAGTTCTGTACATGGCCACGCCACCCGGATTACGCTGATTCTTCGGTCTGGATTAGTCCCACCAAACCCACCATGCTTCGGTGCCCGGATTCCATGATGGTCGCAGTTTGCGCAGTTCGTCTGGCTTGTCGAGGGCGGAGGTGAGGCTCAACTTTTTCTGCAGGTGTGCCCACAGGTCTTCGCACTCGCAGGCCTCGTTGTGGAAATCAGTTACGTGAAAGTCGAGGTCACCGTAGTAGACGAACCCTTCGATTGAGATGCGCTCATCGGGACGCTGCGGTCCGATTGCGTAGCCGACCAGTTCGACGAGTCCGGGGTTATCGACGGCCGCTCGAAGTAGCGCTTCGCAGGTCGGCGCGAAGTTTTGCCGATCCGCCAGGTTCCGAAGTGGAAGTGTACCCAGCAGTCTTTGCGCACCCACAGCACCGAGGCCCTGGAAAGGCTCGTAGCTTTCCAGAACGTGGCTGTCATCTCCGTCCTCCAAGGGAAGATTCAGATAAGGCTTGAGGACATTCTTGATTCGCTTTTCGGTAGTCCATCCGCGCATCCCGTAGTAACCGGTTGCAACTGTTGTCGGTGATGTCATGTTCATTCCTTTCAATAGAGTGCGAGAACAGTCAAATATTCGCGTTTGCGAGCCTCGCCCTCATGGATGAATTGAAAAGGTGTGAACCGGACGCGTTTATGAACGCTGGGGATAACCTGCGGCCCTGAGATCAAGACAAATAAACAGTGAGTGCCGGCACGGATTGGCTGGGCCGTGGCGGACGGGCTGGATGGTGCCAGACAGGCTGGGTGGTGGCAGAGAGGCTGGGCCGAAGTAGGCAGGCTGGGTCGTGATGAACAACCCAGGTCGTGGCGAACAGCCGGAGCGGAGCGCACGACGCCGTGTGACGTTAACTGTTTCGCGCGCAATAATGGGTGGGTGATTATCGAGATTGAAGACTTGTCCGACCCCGCCCTCGTTGACTACACGTCACTGACCGACGTGCAACTGCGAACGCGGATGGAGCCCGAGCGCGGGCTGTTTATGGCTGAATCTCGAAACGTAATCGAACGCGCAATTGAGGCGGGTTATCGGCCGCGATCATTCCTCATGGCGCACAGGTGGCTTGATTCCATGCGGCCTATCCTGGAGCGTTTCGGCCCCGACGCCGGCGACATCCCCGTCTACGTGGGCGATGAAAAAATCATCCAGAAAATAACTGGTTTCAGGCTCCACCGCGGCGCATTGGCCGCCATGTGGCGCAAGGATCTTCCAACTTTCGAGGACGTAATTGGGGACGCCACCAGGGTGGTCATCATCGAAGACATTGTTGATCACACGAACGTGGGCGCGATCTTCCGCTCGGCTGCGGCGCTGGATGTCGATGCGGTGCTGGTCTCGCCATCTTGCGCGGACCCGCTGTATCGGAGGTCTGTGCGCGTGTCCATGGGCACCGTGTTTCAGCTTCCGTGGACGCGGCTGGAAAAGTGGCCCGATATTGAAGCGCTGCACAAGCACGGATTCCACGTGGCCGCGCTAGCGCTTGGCGAAAACACTATTTCTTTGGATGATTTCTCGAAGAAACTTGATGAGAATCCGCAGACCAAAGTCGCCTGGGTTCTGGGAGCTGAAGGTTACGGCTTGAAACCGTGGACGCTTAGGGCTGTTGACAGTTGCGTCATGATCCCGATGGGACACGGGGTCGATTCTCTAAATGTCGCGGCTGCCGGCGCTGTTGCCTTCTGGGCGTCTCGAAAGCGACACTGATGCGCGAAGGGGAATGCCGGTTGTGGCTATCGTTTTCCGACGATTAAAGGTTTTAGCCGGCTTGGGATTCCAATCGTTCCGCAATGATTTGGTCGATTACGCGGATCGTGTCTTCCCAGCCAGTAACCGGGATCGTTTCGAATCCTGCAGCCTTGACGGGATAATCGTTTCCCTGTGGATCTAGGCGGTCACCAACGAAAATGATCTGGTCCTTGGTGAATCCGGTTTGCTCCATGATCCGTTCCATGCCGTAAGCCTTGTCGACGCCCTTCTTTGTAATATCGACGGAGGTCGATCCGCCGGACCTAATCTCCAGGTCCGGCAACATGGGAGCCACGGCATCTCGTAGGGCACTCTTTTTCTCTCCCGTTGGGTCCCACGCGCGTTTGTCTTCCAGTTTTGCTTCTTGTCCGAGGGCGGAGTAGGTAATCTGACTGCCACGGTCTTCAATAATTTCTCCGGCTGGATTTTCAACCCAAAAGCCTAGGTCGCGAGACACCGATTCTAGTGCTTCCATTGCGCGACGTTTGGTGTCCTCATCCAAATCGTAGGAGTACTGTGTCCTCCAGTCGCCGTCCCTGTGCAGGTAGTAGCGCGTTCCGCACGTGGGCATCAGATGCATGTGCTTGAGTGCTTCATCCGTTACGTGCAGATTGGCAAGCAACTGGAGGTGGAACTGTTCGATCGTTCCGCCGGAGATAACTAGGACTTCAACATGCTCTAGCAGCCTTTGCAACGCTTCATTCACCGGATCTGGTAGTGGTGACTTTGAAGGGGCCAAAGTGTCGTCAAGATCGAACGCGACTAGAGCTATGGACACGGATACTCCTAGAACATGAGGGGATGCAAAAATGGTGGCGGGATCCCACGTGGGATCCCGCC
>DUQT01000222.1 GCA_012837655.1 Actinomyces sp.
CTTGCGGTGACGCACCGCATGACCGTTGATCAACTTTCATCAGCGTTCACTGTCTACCCCTCAATCTCAGGAACCCTGTCAGAAGTTGCGCGCATTCTGCACTAGAAAACGCGCAGGCTGAAAACTAAATTGAGCTAGGTAGCTAACGGAAGGAACGCTCATGCCGCCAATGAGAAGGCGCCCCACGTACCTTAAAGGTCCAATCATCCTGCGTGGAAAGCAGATCCCGAAAGAGACCACAGATACGCGACTGCTGAAAGAGCAGGACCACGCCGACTGGTTGCACGCCGACCCGTGGCGCGTAATGCGCATCCAGGCGGAGTTCGTTGAAGGATTCGGGGCACTTGCCGAACTCGGTCCCGCCATCTCAGTTTTCGGTTCCGCAAGGACTCCCGAGGACGACCCGCACTTCCAGGCTGCGCGCCGAGTGGGGGAGCTACTGGCTAAGAAAGACTTCGCCGTTATCACCGGCGGTGGTCCGGGAATCATGGAGGCCGCCAACCGCGGAGCCGTTGAGGGCGGTGGAACTTCTGTCGGCCTGGGCATAGAGCTTCCCCACGAGCAGTCCATGAACAAGTGGGTGGATCTTGGCATCAACTTCCGCTACTTCTTTGCGCGCAAGACGATGTTCATCAAGTACTCGCTGGGCTTCATCGCGTTGCCCGGTGGCTTTGGAACAATGGACGAACTCTACGAGGCGCTGACTCTGGTTCAGACCCACAAGATCAAGGAATTCCCGATCATCCTGATTGACTCCAGCTACTGGCAGGGACTCATTGACTGGATGGCTAACGTCATGCTTCCGGCCGCGAATATCTCGCCAGGTGATCTAGATTTGGTTCATATTGTGGAGACTCCTGAAGAGGCTGTGGAGATCGTTGAGGAGTTCTGCGTTAGGGAAATTGAGCGCGTACAGGCTGAGCTTGAAGACTGAGCTGAGCATCCCTATACTTCAGCCCCCGCGCCGAATCGCTAATAACTCTGTAAACTAGAGGTAGAAGCGTTGGCGGGACGACTCAAAATCAAGACTTGGAAGAGGTATTCCCGCCGAAGGAAGGAAGTAGAAATATGGCTGCAATGAAGCCTCGCACGGGTGACGGTCCAATGGAAGCGACTAAAGAAGGTCTCGGAATCGTAATGCGTATCCCCTCTGAAGGAGGAGGACGCCTGGTTGTCGAACTGACACCCGATGAAGCAAAAACCCTCGCTGAGGAACTCCAGGCAGCAATCGCCTAATATTTTCTACAAGCAAAGAGCCGACCCGCAAAGGGTCGGCTCTTATTTTCCTCGCAACGTCCCGCAAGTCGCGGCGTTGCGTTGCAACTGCCCGGGTGACTTGCACCGCGGCTCGTGCAGTGCCCGCTTGGGCAACGCCGCGAGTTAGCGTCACGCAGGGTAGCGCCGAGCAGGCCAGCGCCGCGCGGGTTCGCGTCCCGCAGGCTAGCGCCGAGCAGGCCAGCGTCGCGCGGGTTCGTGTTCCGCAGGCTAGCGTCGCACTGCGACGAGTAGGCCGTCGCCAACTGGCAGCACCTGCGTGATCCACTCCGGCGACTCAGATAGGTCCTTAATCAGCTGGCGCATTGCGACAGTGTCGGGTTCGCGCCGCGCGGGGTCAGCCACGTGGTCGTGCCATAGAGCGTGCGCAACGATTAGCATTCCACCGCGGCGAAGCATGCGTGCTGCGTGCTGAACGTACTGCGGATTCTCGTCTGGATTCCCGTCCAGAAGCATGAGGTCGTAGGCTCGCGAAGCCATGCGGGGGAGTACGTCCAGGGCTCGCCCTGTAATAAGGCGCGTGCGGGGTGATCGCATTCCGGCCGCGGAGAACGCGGCGCGCGCAACGCGGTGGTACTCACTTTCAAAGTCGATCGTCGTGAGCACCGCATCGTCACTCATGCCCGCAAGTAGCCAGAGTCCGGACACGCCAGCGCCGGTTCCGACTTCCGCGACGGCTTTAGCACCGCAAGCGGCGACCAGCGTTCGTAGGGTGGCGCCGACGCCCGTTGACACCGGAGTGCACCCCATGTCCTCTGCCTGCAGTCGCGTTGCCTGCAAGACGTCGCCTTCTGGTACGAAATCCTCACAGAAGGACCAGCTCAGTGCCTTATCCGTAGCGATGGTGCGCCCCTTTCAAACCCAGTACCTGATTGCATGGTCCGGTACCGAAAACTCTTTCTAAGCACTAGCTTAACGCCACCTGACTCGACTTGGGCGTTGGTGCACATAGAATGTACATATGCCTTTTGGAATCAGTGGTGGAGAGTTCATGGTGATCCTCGTGGTCATCATGCTTGTCGTCGGCCCCTCTAGGCTTCCAAAGATCACTGAAACAGTTACCCGTTGGATCAAGAGGCTTCGCATCCAACTCACGAAATGGCGTGCCAACCTGGATTCCGAAATCGGCGAGGACTTCAAGGACCTCGACCTAACCAAACTGGATCCGCGCCAATACGATCCGCGCAGACTAATCCGCGAAGCCGTCCAGGAAGAAATGGACGAGTGGAAAAAACTCATGGGACCACTCGGCCAACAAAACGCCAGCAGCTCCGGCTCCTACCGGACGCAGAACCGGCCCAAGCCGAGCCCCGCACAGCGTCCCACACCACCGTCCGCGACCGTGCCCTCCCAGCCAGCGAATACGGGCAGTTCACAAAACGTAAACCCCACCAATTCCACGTCCAGTTCTTCGATTTACGAGGGCGCTGCTGGGAATCGGGAAACTAAGCCTCGCCCTCGGCGACGAACTGTCGGGGGATCAATGGCGCCCACGAGGAAAACGCGGGCACGTAACCTGCGTAGGGACTAAATCCTCGGATTCGCTTTTGATGCAAGACTTTGTCTGCGCACGCCGGACTCGTTCACTTAAGCTCTGCGTGACCGCTCCGTTGGAAGGCGCGCATTTCAAGCATTGGAATTGGAAGGGCCGTTGCCAGTC
>DUQT01000223.1 GCA_012837655.1 Actinomyces sp.
CGCCGAAGACCTTGTAGTTATCGACGAAAGCAAGGCCAAGTTCTACACAGTCGGAGATGTCTCCATAGAACAGCCTGACAAGATCGTTAAGAACCAGACGTCAACCGCAACTGTTAAGAACACGCTAAACAAGAACCTGGGTAGCGTGGCATGGAACAAGGTTGGTGAAGAGGGTTCTGACCTCATTGGAGGTTCTGAATGGATCCTCAAGGGACCTGGTCTGGCAGAAGACGGGAAGCCGGTTCAGGACGTTAATGATGACGGCAAGTTTGGTGTTGATGAAGGTCTAATCAACCTTGAGTGGGGCGAGTACACGCTCGTTGAAACTCTTGCACCAGCCGGCTACATCGTTGACAAGACAGAGCACAAGTTCACTATTGGTGACCTCGAAGGCACTGATGGCTTGAACATCGACTTGGGCGATATCACCAACACCAAGGTGGATGGCCCCACTATTCCATTAACCGGTGGCATTAGCCGTGATGCATTCCTGCTCGGAGGCGGAATGTTCATTGCACTAGGCCTCTTGGTTTACGGCGCCTACGCCATCCGGCGGCGGGCAAACTAAACCCTCGGCTAACCGCCAGGGGTAGTAAACACAGAAAACGCGGGAAACCGCTAGACACAAGGAAATGCAATGAATCTAAAAACAAAGTTTGCGCGCGTAGGCGCAGTAGCAACTACGCTTGCACTCGCCTCACTCGGAATGGCAGGCGTAGCAACCGCAGCTGACAGCGGCTATGTAGCACCCGATGCGGACGAGCAAGCATCCCTAACCATCCACAAGCACGTCGGTAACGATGAGCTAGGTGATTACACAGGCGAAGAGCCCACCAATCTTGGTGATCCAGTCGAAGGCGTAACCTTCACCATTCAGCAGGTTGGAACCATGGTTGAGGGCGAGTGTGTTGCTCCCGACCTAGGCACCCCGGCTGGGTGGGACGCCATCAACGACGCAACCGTCGACAATGTTTGCGACCTAGGCACCTCTGAAGAAGTAGTTACCGGCGAAGACGGCTCCGTCAAGGTTGATCTTGCGCAGGGCCTCTACAAGGTAACCGAGACCGACCCGGGTGCAAATCTCGTCACCGAGAAGGCAATCCCGTTCCTAGTGACCCTACCCATGCCGCTCAACAATGGTTGGGATTACGACGTGCACGTATACCCCAAGAACAAGCTTGGCGATGCTGAAGTAACGAAGACCGCTCTCGACCCCGACATGGTTGTTCCGGGCGCAACGGTACCGTGGACGATCACAGCTAACATCCCCGCAGTTGCACTCCCGTACACCTCGATCGTCGTAAAGGATAACCCAGACGCTGCACTCGCTGACACCACCATGATTGTTAGAGTAGCTGTTGAAGGTTACAGCGCCCTCGAAGAAGGCACGCACTACACTTTGTCCGCTGACAAATTGACTGTGACACTCACCGAGGCAGGCCTCGAAGTTGTGAACGCAATCGTTACTGGCGAAAATGCGGAAGCTGCAACCTTGAAGGTCGGCGTTGAAAGCATCATTCCTGAAGACGCTACGTCTGGTAAGTTCACCAACAGTGCCGAGGTTCTACTAAATAACAAGCCGTACACTCCTGGTGGCAACCCAGAAACCATTTGGGGCCAGCTGGAACTCAACAAGGTTGAAAAGGGCACCACTAACCCGCTAGAAGGCGCAAAGTTCGCAGTCTTTGAAGGTACCTGTGACATTCCTGAAGGAACCGCTCCAGTTGCCGAGGGCACGACCGATGCCGACGGTAAGTTCACGCAGACGCTGTACATTGGCAAGCGTGACGCTGACGACACCAACACCGTGGAGAAGACCTACTGCCTCAAGGAAACCGCAGCTCCCGCTGGCTACATCCTTGATGAAAACGGCGTCGAGTTCACGTTGACCTCCGAAGACAACGCAATCACAAAGACCGTTGACTTTGAAAACGTCAAGGTCACCGCACCTGAACTTCCGCTCACCGGTGCTGGCGGCACCATGCTCCTAACCGGCATTGGCGTTGCACTATTCGTAACCGGCCTCGGCATTGTAGTAGCCGTACGCCGTCGTAACGCCTAACCACTACTAAACAAAGATGGGTCGCCAGGAAACTGGCGGCCCATCTTTTCACCACACAGAAGGCCAAATGAAAACGACAGCACGCCACCGACAAGCAACTAAACGACAATGGAAATTCCCCACCCTCATCGCAGTGGGAACACTGATCCTGCTAACAGGCGTAGCCGTCGCACTCTACCCCGCAACAGCCTCCTGGTTCTCCCAATACAACCAATCCAAACTCATCGACAACGTATCAATAGAACAAAAAACTCTAGACACAACCGAAGCCGAACAAAGCATCGCAGAAGCCCGCGAATACAACCGGCTCCTCGTCGGCGGAGCGATCATTGAAGCCAACCAACACAAAGCCACCGGCAACATTGAAAACGAAGGCCAATACGACTACTTCAACCTCCTCAACGCCAGCGAATCCGGCGCCATGGGCAGACTACGCATCGACACCATAGACGTTGACCTCCCCATCTACCACGGAACAGCCGACAAAACCCTCACAAAAGGAGTAGGACACCTCCGCGGCACCGCCCTCCCCGTCCCCGGAGTTTCACAACGCCCCGTCCTCACCGCCCACCGCGGATACCCAGAGGCAACACTGTTCAACAACCTAGACAAACTCAAAGAAGGCGACACCTTCGTAATCGAAGTCTTCGGACAAGCATCGACCTACAAAATCTACGAAACCAAAGTAATCGAACCCGAAGACACCGAATCCATCTCAATCGAACAAGGCAGAGACCTCGTATCCCTGCTAACCTGCACCCCACTCGGCGTCAACACGCACCGAATCCTCGTAACAGGTGAACGACTCGACCCCACGCCCATACACGACGTAGAGCAAGTCGGAACGCCCTCGACACTTCCAAACTTCCCCTGGTGGATCATCGTCGCTATTGCCGCTGTCCTTGCAAGTATCGGAATCATTTGGAAAGCTGGCTATCGCGAAGCAGAACTCGCCAACAAGCGAACCAAAATCCACCAGAAAGAACACGCCGATGACCTGGAATGACCGCTACCGGAAAGCAATCGCATCCGGCGAAAAAGTCTTCTCAGAAGAGCCAGCTTCATCCGTCGTTTCAGCACTCGACACAGTCGCAGCAAACATCGCCCCGCAAGACCACCAGCCCTGCGCCGTGGACGTCGGGGCGGGAGAAGGCCGCCACTCCCGCGAACTAGTCCGCCGCGGATACAAAGTCGTCGCCCTCGAACCTTCCGAGGCCGCGGTTGAGCACGCCAACAACAACATCATCGACGAAACCACAGACCACGAAATCCGCTGGATCGCCGCTGACATGCGCGACTTCAAGCCAACACAAAAAGTTGACCTGGCACTCCTATCCTTCATGCACCAGCGCGAGTTCTCCATACTCACACAACTCGACCACCTCGACTCGTGGTTAAACCCAGGCGGATGGCTCGTGTTCGTCGGCCACTCCCGCGCACAACTAGGACTTGACGTCGGAGGACCCAAAGAACCAGAACGCCTCTGGGACCCAGAGGAGCTCGGCACCGCCCTCGTAAACATGGGATATCACGTGGAACGCGCCGAAAACGTGACGCGTGAAGATATTGAAAAAGTGGAACACGCACACCACAAAGACGCGTCCATAGACGCGGTAGTCGTCGCGCAAAAACCTGTCGCTCGATAATCTGACAACGCGCAAGTCGCGTTAGTTGCCAGAAGTTGCCTTGCCCATCTGAGGATTCACAGGCGAGGGAAACGGCCCACTTTCTATGCGATTACTATTCCGACAGTGAAGTAAATTCGTCAAAATTAGTACTGCACTCTAATTTTTGAGGATACATCCAGTAATATATGCGTGGGACTAAAGTCGCAACGCGGTTAAGGTCCTTCCATACTTCGCACCTCATCAACGCGTGTGGAACGTTTGGATCAATATTCTCAAACAAAGGAATAGGAAATGAGGCAATTGGGCACTCGCGGCCGACGCAAATTTGCGGCGGCATTTGCAGGCCTAAGCGTTGTACTCGTTGGCGTGTTCTCCCCTTTAGGGATGGGATTCGCCTCCGACGATGCTGAGCCAGCACCTCTTAACGCTGAAAATGCCGGGGCGATCATAGACGCAGATGCAATCGCCAGCGGCCGCGTTACAAAGGCATCCAACC
>DUQT01000224.1 GCA_012837655.1 Actinomyces sp.
GCGTCCAGCACGGCCGCCAGCTCAGCTAGGGAGTCATATTCTTGCACGAACTACTCCCCCGGCTTCACCGTTGGGAACAAGTCTTCGGCAGGCGGCTCCCAGGTCTTCGGATCCGCAGGCACCTGATCGCCAGAGCGAATGTCCTTGACTTCGTGAGCCCCGTCCTCGCCAATGAACCAAACGTACGGAATTCCGCGTCGGTCCGCGTGACGAATCTGCTTTCCAAACTTCGCTGAAGACGGCGCAACCTCGGTAGGAATTCCTCGCGTACGCAGTTCGAACGCGACGTCGTCGGAAAGTTCTCGCGTGTCTTCGTTCATTACAGCCACGAGGACGCAGGTGGGAACTGAACGGGACGCAACTGCCAGATCTTCAGCCAGGATCCTGGAAACTAGGCGGGAAACGCCAATCGAAATGCCCACGCCCGGGAAGGAGCGTTTGCCGTCTGAAGCGAGCGAATCGTAGCGACCACCGGAGCAAATCGAGCCGAGGTCTTCGTGACCCTCCAGCATCGTTTCGTAAACCGTGCCCGTGTAGTAGTCCAGGCCGCGCGCAATCTTTAGGTCTGCGCGAACGCGGTGCGGGGCGCGCTTGGCGGCGGCTTTCAGCAGTGCGCCGAGTTCCTCCAGGCCCTCATCGATCAGCTCATTGCTGACCCCCAGCGCGCGCACGTCGTCCAAAACCTTCTCGTCATCACCGGACAGCGATGCAAGTTCTAGCAGGCGATCGACCTGCTCCTGCGCAAAACCGAACTCGCGCATTTCGGCAGCAACACCCTCCGGACCAATCTTGTCCAACTTGTCGATGCTGCGTAGCGCCTGTTCGACGTCTTCAACACCAATGCCTTCGCAGAAGCCCTGCACGACCTTGCGGTTGTTCACAAGCACCGTGACCGGCGGAATCGGCAGCTTTGACAGTGCCTCGATGATGACCAGCGGGATCTCGACCTCGTGGTGGAACGCCAGCGTCCCATTACCAACGATGTCGATGTCGGCCTGCGTGAACTCGCGGAAACGGCCGTCCTGCGGGCGCTCACCGCGCCAAACTTTTTGAATCTGGTAGCGACGGAACGGGAACGTCAGATTTCCAGCATTTTCGAGGACGTAGCGGGCAAACGGTACGGTCAGATCGAAGTGAAGGCCCAGGGGGCGCTCCTTCTTGTCGTGGTCCTGACCGCGGTCCTGCAACCGCTCCAGAATGTAAACCTCCTTGGAGGTCTCCCCCTTACGCTGAAGTTCCTCCAGCGTCTCCACGGCGCGCGTTTCTAGCGACGCGAAACCGTGAAGTTCAAACGTTTCGCGAAGCTGGTCAAGGATTGACTGCTCAACGATTCGTTCGGCGGGAAGCCATTCGGGAAATCCGGAAAGTGAAGTGCGTGCTGGCATAGTTTAATAATCTCAAATCTTCTTAGTTTTCTTTGTGGGCCAGATGGGACTTAGCCCACTTCCTTTGCCCTGCGAACGTACGGGTTTGTTTCCTGCTCGTGCGCCCAATGCGTTGCGGGACCGTGCCCGGGTAGCATCCAAGTTTTCGGGTCAACCGCGTTCGCGAGTGTGCGAAGCGACTGCCTCATCTGCGTCTCATCCCCGCCGGGCAAATCCGTGCGGCCAACTGAACCCGCGAAAATTACATCGCCCACGAACGCGAGCGGCTGCGTGGTTTGCAGTTCCTTCAGCCCCGTCCTCGTTCCTGGTAATTCTGCATTCGTTTCCAACGTGTCGCCGCCGGAAATGGACGTCAAGAAAATCGCGGAGCCTTCCGTGTGCCCAGGCGCGGGAATCATCAGGATCGGAAGTCCCGGCACGAGTTCAATCAGTTGGGACGGAATCGGTCGAACGTCCGTTGGCTTGGTCCAATCCCCCAACGATCCAAACGCGGCCGGCAGGTACGCCATCGGATCATCCAGGCGGTACATGTCAGGCTTTGGAATGTACACGGGAAGGTCGAACGCCGCCGCATCCCACACGTGATCGGGATGCCCATGAGTTAGCAGAACAGCCTTGGCTTCTAACTCATTTTCTTGCAAGTATTTTTCAATCGGCCCCACGGTCCCAAAACCGGGGTCAACAATCAGGCTTTCCCTACTATCTCGAGGGGTCACAACGTAAGCGTTTTCAGCCATGATCGTTGATTCGATGCGTTCAATCCTCATGGGACATACTCTATCGGAAACGCTGGCCTACCACACGAAACGTTATTTTCGAGGGCGCAGCTGACTGCACAGTCCCAAAATGTTTCTGAAAAGTGTGCAATGACACGAAATCGACGTAGGATAAGCAGAGTGGATCGGTCAAGTCCACCTTGCACATTGTCGTACGGTCAGGCACCATGCCAACCCCGTCCCTGTTAGGAATATCGTGAGCGATCATATTGAAGACCCTGTAAACACCGAGGCCTCCAATCCAGAAGCAGAAAACCAAGACGAAGTAACGCTACCGGCTGTAGTCGTGCCCGCATCTTCAACTGAAGATCCCGCAGACTACGGACGCGTTGATGAAGAAGGCAACGTCTGGGTGAAAGAGGCCGCTGGGGAACGCCAAGTCGGGTCTTACCCGGATGCGGTTCCCGAAGATCCGCTGGCTCTCTACACCCGCCGCTTCCTTGACCTTGAAGCGAAGGTGAACCTGTTCGAAATGCGCCTGCCGACTCTGAACGGTAAGGAAATCGAGCAGACTCTGAAGTCGCTGGATGAGGAGCTCAAGGAACCCGCCGCGGTTGGCAACCTGGATGGGCTTCGCGATCGCGTAAAGGAACTTCACTCCGCTGGTGAAGCTCGCAAGGAAGAAGCTGTTCGTGAACGCGCCGCTGCAAAGAAGCAGGCTTACGCTGACCGCGAGGCCGTAGTTGAAGAGGCTGAAGCGATCGCCAACCAGGATCCGGAACGTACGCAGTGGAAGAACTCGGGCCAGCGTCTGCGCGACCTCCTAGAGGAATGGAAGAACCTGCAGCGTCACGGGCCCCGTCTAGATCGTGCCGACGAGGACGCCCTGTGGAAGCGCTTTAGTTCTTCTCGCACTAAGTTTGACCGTCACCGTAGGCACTTCTTCTCCGCCCTCGACGCCCGTCAGGCTGACGCCAAGCGGATCAAGGAAGGCCTGATCGAAGAAGCGATCGAGATGCAGAACTCCACGGACTGGGGTCGCACATCCGCCGCCTACCGCGATTTGATGGATCGTTGGAAGAAGGCTGGCCGCGCTTCACGCAAGGATGATGATGCGCTGTGGAAGCGCTTCCGCGCCGCACAGCAGGTATTCTTTGATGCCCGCCGCGAGAACTCTGAGGCAATCGATTCTGAGTACCGCGAGAATCTCAAGGTGAAGGAAGCCCTGCTTGAAGAGGCCGAGGCTCTGCTCCCCATCGAGGATCTGGAAGCCACCACTACGAAACTGCGTGACATTCAGGACCGTTGGGAAGAAGCCGGTCGAGTACCTCGAAACGACGTTGGCCGCGTTGAAGGCCGCATGCGTGCAGTTGAGAAGGCTGTTCGTGACGCAGAAGAAGAACAGTGGCGTCGCAGCGACCCGCGCACCAAAGCTCGCGCTGAGGGCATGATGGGACAGCTGGAAGATTCGATTGCCGAACTTGAGCGCGACCTCGCAAGTGCTGAAGAAGCCAACGACGAGAAGAAGGCCAAGTCGATTCGAGAAGCCCTCGAAACGAAGCGCGCCTGGTACAACCAGATCTCCGGATCGGTAGACAACTAAGAACCTAAACCGGCCTGTGGGCTGGCAAAGACCATAGGGCGCTAGCCCCGTTCCGTGCTCTCCACGCGACGGGGCTAGTTCTTTGGTTGCTTTTGCTTCTTCTGGTTCTTCTTGCCCTTGCGGTTTCCGTGCACCCTTGATGCTTCGAACACGCCATCGATGCGTCGAAGTGCGTTTAAAGTTGCGTTGAGGTGCGATGACTCCGCCATCTCAACTGTGAAGCGCACAGTCGCAACTCGGTCACGTGAAGTCGACATGTTGCCAGACAGGATGTTGACCTGATAGTCCGACAGAACCTGGGTTAGGTCCCCGAGCAGTCGGGCGCGGTCAAGTGCCTTGATCTGAATCTTCACGAGGAAGTTTGAAGGCGCATCATTATCCCACTCGACCTTGACGAACCGCTCCGGGTGAGACCGCTGTAGCGCCTGCGCGTTCGTACAGTCCGGTGAGTGAACTGAAACGCCCTGACCGCGCGTAATGAAACCAACGATTTCATCACCGGGAACTGGCGTGCAGCACTTCGCGATTTTCACCCAGACGTCGTTCGCGCTCATGCCCTCAACGACCACGCCAGTTCCAGTGTTTGCCGTATCTCTAGAAACTGACTTGCCTGGCGTGACGCCCTCGGACAGAGTTTCCTCCGTCCCGGAGTCCCCTCCCAAAGCGTCAATGATCTTTTGCACCACGTTTTGCGCGGAGATCTGCTTATCCCCAACTGCCGCGTACAGTGCCGAAATGTCTCGATATCCCATCGAGGCCGCAATTGAGGTCAGCGAATCGTGATTCATCAACCTCTGCAAAGGCAGGTGCTGCTTGCGCATTGTCCGGGCAAGCTGTTCCTTACCGAGCTCAGCGGCTTCCTCGCGACGCTCCTTTGAAAACCATGCCCTGATCTTTGATCGTGCTCGCGACGACGCAACGAAGTTGAGCCAGTCTCGGCTAGGTCCCGCGTTGGGTGACTTTGAAGTGAATACTTCGACGATGTCGCCGCTTTCAAGCTTTGACTCTAAGTTCACGAGCTTGCCGTTTACGCGGGCACCAACAGTTGTGTGTCCGACTTCGGTGTGGACTGCGTATGCAAAGTCAACCGGCGTTGCACCAGCTGGGAGTACCTGGACCTCACCCTTTGGGGTGAATACATACACCTCGTCGCCAGCAATCTCGTAGCGCAAAGAATCTAGGAATTCTTCCGGATCCCCAGTCTCACGTTCCATTTGGATTAGGCCGCGCAGCCAGTTCATCTGCTCTTCTGGCTTCATCCGGTCTGCGTCGTCCTTTGAGTGGCTAGACGCGTTTGGATCCTGCTTGTAGCGCCAGTGCGCAGCAACGCCGTACTCTGCGCGCTCGTGCATTTCAAACGTGCGGACCTGGATTTCTACCGGGCGCCCCTCCGGCCCCATTACCGTCGTGTGTAGTGACTGGTACAGGTTGAACTTAGGCGTCGCAATGTAGTCCTTGAACCGGCCCGGCATCGGCTGCCAGCGCGCATGAATAGCGCCAATGACCGCGTAGCAATCGCGCACAGACTCCACGAGTACGCGAACACCAACCAGGTCGTAGATGTCGTCAAACGCCTTACCTCGAACGATCATCTTCTGATAGATCGAGTAGTGGTTCTTCGGCCTGCCCGACACAGTTCCGCGCACCTGGTTTTCGCGCAGATCGTCCTCGATAGTCAAAATTACCTGGCGAAGGTATTCTTCGCGTTCGGGGGCGCGTTCACTGACGAGGCGGTCGATTTCCTTGTAGATCTCGGGGTAAAGCGTGATGAAGGAACGCTCTTCAAGCTCCCACTTGATCGTGTTCATGCCCAGACGATGTGCAAGGGGCGCATATATTTCAAGAGTTTCGCGAGCTTTACGTTGCGCTGATTCGCGCGGGACGTACTCCCACGTGCGAGCGTTGTGAAGACGGTCGCCCAACTTAATCAGCAGGGTTCGGATGTCTTTCGACATCGCTACGATCATTTTGCGCAGCGTTTCGGATTGCGCGGCGGCCCCGTACTTGACCTTATCCAGCTTCGTGACGCCATCTACCAGCAGGGCGATGTGCGGTCCAAAATCTTCGCTGAGTTGCTCGAGCGTGTAATCCGTATCTTCGACCGTATCGTGAAGCAGTGCGGCAACTAGCGTCGGTGGCGTCATGCCGATCTCCGCGAGGATCGTCGCCACAGCTACGGGGTGAGTAATGTAGGGCTCCCCCGACTTACGGAACTGCCCGTCGTGATACTTCTTCGCGGTCTCGTAAGCTCGTTCAATGACGTCCGTTTCAGCCTTGGGGTGGTGAGCGCGAACTGCACGGATTAGAGGTTCAATTTCAGGTGCAGTTGAGAGCCTTCGTGAGCCGAACCAGAGCAGGCCCGACCGGACCCGAGATCCACTCACCGGGTTCGAGTTCTGCGAATCAACTGTGTTAGACGTCATTTTCCTATATTATCCCAATCACAAATTTTTGGGCGGAAATAAAATGGTCCTACCTTCGAAAAGGTAGGACCATTTGCTTAAAACTCGGGCCAAATCGTGGCTTCGCGCTCTAACCATTTGCATGGTCGTGCCGCACTAACTAACGGTAGAACCGCTCAAACCATTTTTGCGACCGGCGCAAAGCTCGCCTCCTTGGCTGCGTGGCTAGAAGACTACTGCGGATTCAACTCGCAGACCGGGGAGCTTCTCCCGTCCCTTAAGTGCTTCCAGCTCCAGTAGGACGTTCACCGCCACGACTTCAGCATTGCACTGTCGGATTAGTTCCACAGCGGCGGCGGAAGTTCCACCGGTTGCCAACACATCGTCAATAATGAGGACGCGGCTGCCTTCATGGACGGAGTCGGGGCGCAGCTCCATGCGAGCTGAACCGTATTCGAGGTCGTAGTCAACGCCTATGACCGGGCCCGGTAGCTTGCCGGACTTCCTCACCGTAATCATACCTACCCCGAGTGCTGTAGCCAGCGGTGCTGCGAGGATGAAGCCACGTGATTCCAGGCCAGCGACGGCATCTACCTGGCCGCCGTAGTGGTCGGCAAGTACTCTAATGAGCTCCCCAAAGGCCTCGCCATTTGCTAGAAGTGGCGTGATGTCGCGAAAAAGTACGCCAGGGTCGGGAAAATCCGGAATCTCGCGTAGGTTTTCCTTAACCAGCGGACCAATGCGATCGCGTAGTTCTTGTTCTGTGCTCATCAGTACTATTTCCTCTTTTTACGCTTCGGCTGCGCCTGCTGTCCTAGGTGTCGGCCCGGCGTCGGTGCCGCAACCTTCAAGGGTTCCTTGTCCCCTGCCTCGCCCGCAGAAGATGACCCCTTGTCCTTGGTGTCCTCTTCCTTCAGCTCACCGCGTTCTACCATCACGCGCTTGGTGTGCGCGCCGATCTTCCCGCGATGCTCCTCCAGTAGCACTAGGACTGACGGGGCAATGAGGACGGAACTAAGTGTACCGACTGTCATGCCTACAAACAGGGCCAACGAGATATCCGTTAGCGTTCCCGCTCCAAGTAGGAAAGATCCGAGGAACAAAATTGAGCCAACCGGAAGTAGCGCAACAATCGAGGTGTTGATCGAGCGCACGAGCGTCTGGTTGACAGCCAGGTTCACCATTTCACCGAACGTGTACTTCGACTGCTTCGTAACGTTGGCTGTTAGTTCACGAACGCGGTCAAACACAACGACCGTGTCATACAGCGAGTAAGCCAAAATCGTTAGGAAGCCGATCACTGTTGCCGGTGAAACTTCGACCTGTACTAGCGAGAAGAATCCGACCGTCAAGAAGATGTCGTGGGTTAGAGCCCACAGCGCGGACACTGACATCGTCCAGGATCGGAAGTAGAACGCCATCATGGCGCCAACCAGAACCAGGAAGATAACGAGCGACTGCAGTGCCTTCTTTGTAACGTCAGCTCCCCAAGACGGGCCAATCACGGTAGCGTCAACGTCACCGGGGTCAATCTCGTAAGCCTCAGCCAGGGCTTCACGAACCTGTGGAGTCTGTTCTGAGGAGACCTCCGGGCTCTGCACGCGCAGACCGTTGGTACCAAGCTGCGATACCTTCACGCCCTCGGTAATCCCGTTTTCAGCCATCACGTCATAAGCGATCGACTGTTCGGTCGTCTTGACGTTGGCCAGTGAGAACTGTGAACCGCCCTGGAACTCAATACCGGGGTTCAGGCCGCGGAAAATCAGAAGGAGCGCCGCAATCAGGATTACGATGCCACCAATAGAAACCCACTTCTTTCGATTCGGAATGAAGCGGTAAGACTTGTCACCTGCGTAGAGCTGATTGCCCCAAGATGCCATGCTTTGCATTAGTTGCTCTCCTCCTCTTTGGAGGCGTCGGCTTCGGAATCATCTATTGCTCTCGCCTCTTCGTCAACTTCAGCAACCTTGGTCGCCGTAGCTTGCTCAGCGGCCTGCTCTTCTAGTTCCTTTGCACGACGGCGCTCCGCAATGGACTGGCGTCCCAAATCAGGAACACCCACTTCAAGCTCGTCTTCCTTCTTGTGCTTCTTCACATTGCGCTCCGGTCCGCGAACGCGACCGCGACCGGCGTAAACCGCTGCGGACTTAGCTCCGAGGTGCTCAGGATCAAGACCGGATAGCTTGTGGCCCTCACCAAAGAACTTGGTTCGAACCAACAGAACCATGGCCGGGTGGGTGAAGAACAGGATTACGGACAGGTCAACAATCGTCGTTAGACCAAGCGTGAACGCGAAGCCCTGCACGCCACCAACCGCTAGGTAGTAAAGAACTGCGGCAGCCAGGATGTTCACGAGGTCGGAGACGATGATCGTGCGACGTGCACGTAGCCAACCCTCGTTAACTGCAGCCTGTAGCGTGCGTCCGTTTCGTACCTCGTCACGTATTCGCTCGAAGTACACGATGAACGAGTCCGCTGTAATACCAACCGCGACGATCAAACCGGCGACGCCGGCGAGCGATATTCGGTATCCCATCAGCCACGACAGTAGGGCGATCGCAACGTAAACGGTTACGCCCGCAACGATTAGCGAACCACCAGCCAGAATGGCGAGGCCGCGGTACTGCCAGATCAAATACAGCAGAACCAGAACCAGACCAATAATGCCGGTTAGGAGGCCGGTGCGAAGGTGCTCAGCACCCAGGGTTGCTGAAATTCGCTGCTCCGACTCAACGGTGAAGTTGAGCGGTAGTGAACCAAACTGAAGCTGGTTCGCAAGTGCACGGGCGGACTCAGCGCTGAAGTTACCTTCGATCATTGCGGAGCCGTTTGGAATCACAGAGTTCATGCGCGGCGCCGAAATGACGTTGCCATCCAGAACTACAGCGAAACGGTTACGCGTGGGATCAACCTGGTCAAGATCAACGAGACGCTGGGAGATCTCCGCAAACTTCGTGGTGCCTTCACCGTCGAACTGTAGGCTGACGATCCACTTACCAGTGGACTGTCCCTGCTGGTTCGTCGCCATGCCTGCGGTGGCAGACGTTAGGTGAATACCTTCAAGGTCTACGGGACCAAGGATGTATTTTTCTTGGCCGTCAATGTCACATGCGACAAGTGGTTTGTCGATTGCGTCGGCCGATCCTTTAGCCAGGTTTTCAGGAGCCGTGCAGTCAGTTAGGAAGAACTCTTCCATGATTGCTTCGGTGATCCACTTTGGATCCGAGTTATTCTCGGGTGTCTCAGTGACCTGATCAGAGATTTCGCCGTCTCCATTGGCATCAGCGAGCGTGCGAGCAAGCTCTTCCGGTGTCATTTTCGCCAGGTCCTCGGGCGAGGGCGCTGATTCTTCGGTCCCCTCTGCCGGAGCCTCCGTGGGTTCCTCAGTGGCATCGGTAGCTTCGGGGGCGGGTTCCTCACCCGTTGCCTCCGGATCGTTTACCTCCTCATCCGGCTGAGTTTCAGTTTCCCCAGCTTGAGCGTAGTCAGCTGGATTAACTGCGTTCGGCGCACCCGCTACTAGGAGCGGGCGGAAGTTCATGACTGCAGATGATCGAACCAGGTCCAGAGTCTCTTCACTTGGTTCACCAGGCAACGCTACAACGATGTTGCGGCCGGCCTGGCTGGTGATCTCTGCTTCCGCTACACCGGAGGCGTCAACACGCTTACGAATAATTTCGATGGCCTGCTGTAGGTCTTCTTCGGAGACGGTAACGTCTTTTTTGCTCTCACCTTCGCGTGGAGTAGGCGTCAGGATCAGCTGCGTGCCGCCCTGCAGGTCAAGAGCTAGCCCAGGAACCGCACTGGCGTTTCCTTTGATAGTTCCGATACCGAGCGTTGCTATTGCAACAATGATGAGAATCCCAAGAGTTATAAGAGTTCTCCCGGGCTTACTCGCTTTCTTAGCCACTGTGGTTCCTCGATACTAAAATTGCACTCTGAGACAGGAATGCTTAGTTTTACTTGTCGTTTTCGGACTTTTTGTCATTCGGAGCAAAGGAGTCATCCCAGAGATCCTCTGGATCTTCCTCCGTGGGATCCTCGACTGCGCCCTCGGGCTGATCCTGCTTGGAATCGGCTTCTTCGGATGCCTCCACTACCGGCTCTTCAGTAGCTTCGGAGCTTTCCACAACGGAGTCAGCATCAGCGTTTTCGGATCCCTCTAAGGCCTCTAGCTCGGGAACCTGCTCGTCAATATCCGAATCATCGGTGTTTTCGAACGGGGGCTCAACAGCCATCTGGATAGCGCGGCGATCCCAGTAGCTCTCTTCACCATTTGGAGACTGCAGAATGTAGACGTCACCATCAACGTCACTAACGATTCCGTAGAAACCGGAACCGGTGCGTACCCAAACGCCAGGCTGGATCTGCTCATGCATCTGCCGAATCTGCTCTTCCTGCTTCTTTCGGCCACGCGATGATAGGAACATCATGCCGATCAACAAGATGGCAGCAAAAATTATAATCTCCAACGGTTTACTCCTCAGATTTAGGTGTATCCTAGGTGATTCTAAGGGTATTAAGCCCGTAATGCACCTTTCCACCATGTGTTTCTAGCTAAACAATGTGTCGTCACTTGGTGGTTTCAGCCCCAAGTGTTCCCAAGCCTGCGGTGTAGCCGCCCGCCCTCGCGGAGTACGAATCATGAACCCTTCGCGAACCAAGTACGGTTCAGCCACAGTCTCTACTGTCTCAGCTTCCTCCCCTACCGTCACAGCAAGTGTGGCCAACCCAACAGGCCCGCCAGCAAACCTGCGGCAAAGCGCTTCAAGTACTGCACGATCCAGACGATCCAGTCCCTGGGGATCTACCTCAAACAGTTCCAACGCAGCGTTCGCCGCGTCGAGGTCGATTGTGCCGTCACCGTGAACCTGTGAGTAATCAACCACTCGGCGAAGCAAGCGGTTTGCGATTCTTGGCGTGCCGCGAGACCTCTTCGCGATCTCAGCTCCGGCCTCCTTATGTATTGAAACGTTCAGGAGGCGCGCTGATCTTGTGACAACTTCTTCAAGTTCTGCGGCTTCGTAGTACTCCAAGTGCGCTGTGAATCCAAAGCGGTCTCGAAGTGGTGCGGGAAGCAGTCCGGAGCGCGTCGTTGCGCCAACTACTGTGAACGGCGGAAGCGTCAGTGGGATTGACGTTGCTCCCGGCCCCTTGCCAACGATGATGTCGACGCGGAAGTCTTCCATCGCAAGGTAGAGCATTTCCTCAGCGGTGCGTGCCAGGCGGTGGATCTCATCGATGAACAGGATGTCGCCTTCCTGCAGGGAAGACAGAATCGCGGCCAGGTCGCCCGCGTGCTGAATGGCCGGCCCCGATGTGAGTCGAAGGGAGGCTCCCATCTCGTTTGCCACAATCATCGCCAGCGTGGTCTTACCAAGCCCGGGCGGACCGGCAAGCAGAATGTGATCCGGCGTGACCTCACGGTTCTGCGCAGCTGACAAAACTAGGTCGAGCTGGGCTCGAACAGTGGACTGGCCGATGAAATCCTTCAGATGCTTGGGACGCAGAGCGGCTTCAGCAGCACGTTCAACATCATCAGCGCCCTCGTTTACAATCCGGTTTTCAGAAGTTTCATCCACGGTTGCCTCCCAGGTTTACCAGTGCGGCACGGAGCATATCGGAAGCATTCATACCGGTGCCACTGAACTGTGCAACAGCGCTTTCAGCCTGCTGCTTTTGCCATCCCAAACTGACGAGCGCCTTGATGACCTCATCCCCCGTTTCGTCAACAGCTGGGGCAGGTTCAAAGGTTCCCGTTGCGGGGCCGAGCTTGTCGCCGATCTCAAGGATCATGCGTTGCGCTGATTTCTTGCCGATTCCCGGGATCTTTTGAAGGCGCTTCTCATCCTTTTCGGCAAGCGCTGCCCGCAGTTCATCCGGGGTGAACACGTCCAGGGCTGCGATGGCGGTCCTGGGGCCAATGCCCGACACGGTCTGCAGGATTTCGAAGGCTTCCGACTCGTCCTCGGTAAGAAAACCGAAAAGGGTCATTGAATCTTCGCGCACGACCAGATTGGTGTAGACCTCCACGTCCTGGTTGTGACGAACCGTGCTGATTGAGCGGGCTGGCATGTAGACGCGGAAGCCGAGGCTCTGCGCCTGAATAACGACGTGGTCCCCCTTGATGAACAGGACTTTGCCCGTCAAATAGGAAATCATCAAAGCTCCTTAGATTGGGCGGCTTGGCGCCAATCAGTTTGTCGATAGTTCCGGAACTACCCTAGCGCCTACCCTGGACACGAGGATCAACCGCTCCCCTCCTGCGCGTCTGCGCCAGCGCCGCCGCCCACTGCTTCTGGGCGGCGGTCATCTTGCCGCGAGACGACACGCCACCCGAGAGTGACACGTTAATTTCGCCGTCCTCGCGCGCACCCTGCAGGCCCGTACCTCGCCACGCGTGACAAATCGCGATTGCCAAAGCGTCAGCCGCGTCAGCCGGCTTCGGTGGCTTCTTCAACTGCAGAATGCGGGCAACCATGTGCTGCACCTGCGCCTTACCTGCAGTACCCGACCCGGTGATGGCTGCCTTCACCTCGGACGGTGTGTGCACAGCCAGCGGTAAACCGGCCCGACCAACGCACAGCATTGCCACACCCATAACCTGCATGGTGGTTGTCACCGACTGCAGGTTGTCCTGGGCAAAAACGCGTTCAATAGCTACGACCTCGGGGTCGAACTTCTTGATTGCCACGTCAATGGCGTCCGCGATTTTGGACAGGCGGAAGTGGGTTGCTAGGTTCTGCGGGCTTCTAGCAACCTCGTAGTGGACCAGGCTGGTACGACGAGCGGCATCGACGTCAATCACGCCAATGCCACATCGGGTCAAACCAGGGTCGATTCCTAGGACACGCACTTTGTCGGCTCAGCTATTCAGCGTCTGCCTGCAGTTCCTTCAAGACCTCGTCTGACGCGGTGAAGTTCGTGTAAATATCCTGAACGTCGTCGGAGTCCTCCAGCGCATCAACCATCTGCATGACCTTGCGAACGCCGTCAGCGTCCAGCTCGACCTTGGTGGACGGCACAAATCCGGCTTCCGCGGAGTTGTAGTCAATACCGTTTTCCTGCAGGGCCGTGCGAACTGCGACCAGGTCGTTGGGTTCGGAGATGATCTGGAAGGTCTCACCCTCGTTGGTAACTTCTTCAGCGCCAGCGTCCAGGACAGCAAGCAGAAGCTCGTCCTCGTCAACTTTCCCGTCATTGGGAACTTCGATGATTCCCTTGCGACTGAACATGTACGCAACTGATCCGGGGTCGGCCAGCGATCCGCCGTTACGGGTGAACGCCACGCGAACTTCGGAAGCTGCGCGGTTGCGGTTATCGGTCAGACATTCAACAAGGAACGCAACTCCGCTGGGACCATAACCTTCATACATGATGGTTTCCCAGTCTGCGCCCGAAGCGTCTTCACCCGATCCACGCTTAACTGCGCGTTCGATGTTGTCATTAGGAACTGAGTTCTTCTTCGCCTTCTGAATCGCATCGTAAAGCGTCGGGTTTGCATCTGGGTCACCACCGCCAGTGCGCGCCGCTACCTCAACGTTCTTAATAAGGCGCCCAAAAAGCTTGCCACGCTTGGCATCAATTGCAGCCTTCTTGTGTTTAGTAGTGGCCCACTTAGAGTGACCTGCCATTAAGTTTCCTCCATTTAGCGTTCACGGACCGCAAACGTCGCGGAACCGCTAGTTATCGTACTCAACGATCATAACGCACTGTCCGTCCCAACCGTTGATCAGCCACTCCTCTAGCAGGTCAGGAAGTTCCTCGGGATAGATGCGATCGTTGGCCTCTATTTCGCGCAATTCGGCCAGGCTCAGCCACCGCATGTCGTCGAGGACATTTTTCTCATCATTGCTCCACCCGTCCGTATTTACTTCAAAGGTTTTCGCACGGGCAAGAAAGAAATGTTCTCGTTGTCGCCTGGTTCGATCGGCAAAGAAGAATTTCGAATCCCGATAGATCACAGGACCGACGAGGTCGGCGCTGGCCAACTGGAATCCAGTTTCTTCGAAGCATTCGCGCATCGCGGTGTCTTGCGCCGATTCGCCTTCTTCCTGGCCTCCACCGACGGTGAACCACCAGCGTCGACTGGGATCGTTGCCGTCGTGTCCTTGCACGAGTAGCACGCGGTCCTGCTCATCAACCAAAATAACTCGGGCGGCATCGCGAGTTGGTAGTCCGTCTTCTCCGATTGGCCATTCGTTTTCGCGTTCTAGCATTGCTTAGATGCGTCACTCAATCTGGTCGTCAAAGTCGTATGTTTCTGGCATTTCTGCGTGCCCGGCAAGGTGGAAGATGAGCACGTCCGGCTTCATCCGCAGTCGCTGGGTTTGCGCGACCTGCTGGTTGTAGAATCTGCGCGCCGCCTGCAGCTCAAATGCGTTGGTTTCAAGCTTGTGCGCAACCTGGCGTAGCTCGGCATTCGCGGTTGCAAACCGAGGGAAGAACACGTCGCGCAGCCACCTTGTAATAGCTGATTCTGTGCTGGAGGTGTGCCCGAACTCCTCTGGTTCCGCTGTGTTGATGAGCTTTCGCAGGTCATTGGCAGCCTGAGTGTCGATCGCGCGAATCAGGGATTCCGCGTCAAGTAATGTGGCTCTCCGTGCCTTCAGGTGCCGGTTGACAGTCACCTTTGCCTGCATGACTTGGCGGTGCAGTCTGTCGACCCGCCGAGCCCGCAGAATCAGCCACCACGCCGCAAGGACAACGATAGCGACCAGGATGATGGCAAGCGTTGCTCCGTGTCCCACTACTTACCCTTTCCGCTGTGCGCATCCGAGTTGCGACTCAGTACCTGCCGAACACTGTCTAACAGAGTGTCCGTATTTGAAACCGGCACGCTCGCAGTACCAATGACCGTTGCGTAGACGGCCAGGATCTTGTCCGTCACAACACCCCAGTCATACAGCTTCGACGCCTCGTGCCCAGTCGCCGCCAGCTTTTTGCGTTCCTCCGGATTATCGAGAGCATGGTTAATTACCCGCGCTAAATCATCCGAATCGCCCGAAGTGAACAGGTATCCCAGTTGGCCTCCGTTTAGAACCAGTCGGAACGCCTCAATGTCACTGGCGATTACGCACGTACCTGCAGACATTGCTTCTACGAGGACGATGCCGAATGACTCTCCCCCGGTCTGCGGCGCAATGTATGCGGTGGCTCCGTGATACAGGGAGTTGCGCTGCTGCGGATTCACATCACCAACGAACTCGACGTTGTCGGGAAACTTTTCTTCAAGTTTCCGCACTGGCGCATCGTCTCCGCGCCCACCAATCAGGAACCGCGCGGTTGGATGTTGCTCCACAACCGGCCCAATTGCATCTGCGAGGACGTGTAGGCCCTTGCGGGGCTCGTCCAGTCTGCCCAGCCAAAAGATAACGGGGGCGTCGTCCGTGCCCTTCCATTCGGGCGTGTCCTCAGCGGTAGCCAACGGTTCGCGGTAAACACCGTTTGGAATGATGACCGCGTCGCCTCCCTGGTGTTCAATCAGGGTTCTACGCGCCTCGTTCGACACGGCAATGCGTCCCGCAATCCGATCCAGAAGCGGCCGCAGGATCGGGACAGCCAAGCCAAGCGCGCGCGATTTCACCATCGAAGTGTGGAACGTCGCAACGATCGGCGACTTCGCATTTGCAAGCGCAATCAGCGAAATCGAGGGCGCAAGCGGCTCGTGGATATGAACCACATCGAAGTTACCGTGCTCCAGCCACGCCCTCGTTTCTAAAATTGCTTTCGGACTTAACGAAAGTTGCGCGACGGACCCGTTGTAAGGAATCGAATAGGACCCCGAGACCGCTGTGATGAAGTCCGGCACTTCGGCCTTTTCGACGGGGGCGAGGACGTCCACGTCGTGTCCGCGCTTGATCAGCTCGGTCGCGAGGTCACGCACGTGGTACTGCACGCCTCCCGGAGCGTCAAACGAGTAGGGGCAGACAATTCCGATTTTCATTGCTCACCTGTCTCTTCGGCACTTCGAGCGTGACGTTCACGCGCCCTGGCCAGGCGTTCCTGGTCCAGATCATCTACAAAAAGCGGTTGTAACATGTGCCAATCTGCCAGATTAGTCTGGATCAAGGGCACTACAGCGTCCACCCACGCTTGCGTGTCGGCCTCGACATCCCCGGTTGTTTCAACAGGGTGCAGATTTAGCGTGTACTTCAAACCATGCTGATCGCGTTTCGACGACATGTGGTTAACCCACAGCGGCGCATCCAACTGTTTCGCCAAGGCTGCCGGCCCAGCCGCAACCAGTGCGCGATGTCCACCGAAATCGACTTCGACGCCACTTCCAGTTATGTCGCGATCCGCCAAAAGTGGTACGAGGACGTTCCTGCCCTTCACCTGCTCGCGCAGTGTGTCGAAGATGCCGCGCTTCGCGGGGAGGATCTCCATTCCCAGTGATTGGCGAGTCTTCACGAAATAGTCATACAGCTCAGGCGGCTGTAGCACTTCGGCAACAGTTACGACCTTGCCGAGCTCATAGTTCGCCCAGGCCCCAGCCAAATCCCAATTACCCGAATGTGTCATCGCTACCACAACTGGCCCCTGCTCGAGCGCTTCGAGCAACTGTTCTTGATTGGTCGCGTCCACAGAACTGCGGATCTTTTGTTCACTCCACCGATGTAGCGACGGCGTTTGCGCAAACATCTCAAAGTACGACGCAAACGCGCGTCGAACGTGATCATTTCCAAGTGGAAAATCAGCGAGCCGCTGATGATTCTTAATCAACTGCTCTTTTGAACCGCTGGGAAATAGGCCGGTCAGGTGTCCGGCAGTTCGTCCGGCTCCAGCGGCAAGTGATGTGGGAACGTGTCCGAGGGCGCTAAACAGCGGTACCAGGGCGCGACTCAATGACTAGGCCTCCAGTTCCTTCTTGGCAGCAAGAATTCGCTGAATGACCGTGACGGTGGAAGCAAACGCAACCCACGTTAATCCAACTCCCAGGATCCACATAGGCAGGCCCAGGCTGACCAGGAACACGGCTACTAGCACGACCAGTAGCCTGTCTGTTCGCTCAGCGATGCCGACTTTGGCCTCCGCTCCAACGGATTCCGCTCGTGCGCGTGCATAGGGCACGGTCGCAGCACCAATAATCGTGATGAATCCGGCGATAAGTAGCCAAGTCCGCATACCCGACGGAGCCATCGAAACTGCAATCCAATACACTACTGAACTGAATACAGCCCCGTCTCCAATGCGGTCTAGCGTGGAATCTAGGAAGGCTCCAAACTCTGAAGATTCCCCTTGAAGACGGGCCAAAGTGCCGTCTAGGGAATCGGCGAACAGAACCAGTGCAACAACTACGACACCGACAGTCCAGTGCCCCGTTGCAAGCAGTCCAACAGATGCCGCAACTGTCGCCACAGTTCCCGCCACGGTGACGTGGTTAGGATGAACGCCTAGCCGAGCCAGGCCTTTTGCAGGCGCGGTGAAAACTTTACGTGCTAGGTCTCGACCATGCGCTCCAAGCATTATTAATCAACCGACTCCCAGTTTTCTGCCAGTAGTTGACGCGCGTCCTCAAGTAGCTGCGGGACCGCCTTTGTCTGGGCGATGATAGGCAGGAAGTTAGCGTCCCCACCGTAGCGTGGAACCACGTGCTGGTGCAGGTGCGCAGCAATGCCGGCGCCTGCGACCTCGCCCTGATTCATCCCCAGGTTGAAACCCTGCGCGTTCACGACTTGTTTCAAGACCTTCATCGCCTGAACTGTGAGCGCAGAGATCTCGTCGCGTTCCTGCACGGTCAGATCCGGGTACCACGACGTGTGGCGGTACGGACAGATCAGCAGGTGCCCCGAGTTGTACGGGAACAGGTTCATAAGTACAAACGCGTTCTCGCCGCGGTAAACGATCAGACCTTCTTCATCGCTCAGTTTCGGTGCGCGACAAAAGGGGCAGTCCGCTCGATCTTGAGTGCGCGGTTTGGCATCGCCCTCCACGTATGCCATGCGATGCGGCGTCCACAGCCTTTGGAAAGGGTCTGGGACCCCCGCGAACTCAAACGAGCTTTCTACCTGGTCTTTGTCCATCAGTTATTCTGCCGCTCTCTAATGACCTTAACGATGCGCTCAATCGCTTCATCCACGGGCACACCATTGTCCTGCGAGCCGTCGCGGAACCGGAACGATACAGCGCCCGCGTCGACGTCCTCACCGCCCGCAATCAGGGTGAACGGAATCTTCTCCTTAGTTGCGTTGCGGATCTTCTTGCCGAAACGGTCGTCAGAGTGGTCAACCTCAACGCGAACACCCTCTGCGCGAAGCTTGCTCGCGACATCTTCCAGGTAGTCGCCAAACACGTCTGCGA
>DUQT01000225.1 GCA_012837655.1 Actinomyces sp.
GACAAGTCTGCTGAGGATGTCGTGCAAGCAGTTGTGGATGCCCGCCGTTCGTGGGGATCTGGTGGTGGCTCTTCGCAGGGGGGAGGCGCCGAAGATGCGTCTGAAACTGCGTCCGGAGAAGCTGTTATCGCTGACCCCGATGGTCTGCATGCCCGGCCGGCCGCCCTCGTCGCACGATTCGTATCAAACTACGACGCAGAGGTAACCATCAATTCGACACCGGCGGATTCGGTGCTTTCACTCATGGCGCTGGGAGTCCGAAAAGGGGAGACCGTTCACGTGGAAGCTTCAGGAGCGCAGGCAAAGCAAGCTGTTACAGACCTGGTTGCAAAGCTTGAAGAAGGCTTCGAAGACTAAGTTCCTAGGCTCAGCGCGCCTGACCAAATGGTGAGGCGAACGCGAATCTAATGAGTTTCTCTTCATGTCGAGATAAATTGTCGTAGAATCGTAAACGATAAAGATGTCAATCGAAAGGAAGGCTAATGCCTACACCGGATCAGCTCGATGCTAACAAGGAGCACACCCTCGTTCTCGTAAAGCCGGACGGCTATGAACGCGGTCTGACCGGCGAAGTTATTCGCCGCATTGAAGCTAAGGGTTACAAGCTCAAGGGCCTCAAGATCAAGATGGCTTCTGAAGAACTTCTTGCTGAGCACTACATCGAGCACAAGGAAAAGCACTTCTACAAGGACCTAGTTGAGTACATGAGCTCGGACCTTGTGGTCGCCATCGTGGTCGAAGGTGACCGTGTTATCGAAGGC
Organism: Actinomyces sp.; assembly: GCA_012837655.1. Lineage (GTDB taxonomy): Bacteria > Actinomycetota > Actinomycetes > Actinomycetales > Actinomycetaceae > Gleimia. The sequence goes on from DUQT01000225.1 coordinate 762, forward strand.
GTTCGCAACCTCATGGGTAACACCAACCCGACCCTTGCAGCTCCGGGTACCATCCGTGGCGACCTTGGTCGCGACTGGGGTACTGGCAACGTTGAGAACATTGTTCACGGTTCTGACTCGCCGGCCTCCGCAGATCGTGAGATCGCACTGTGGTTCCCTGAACTTGTTTGGAAAGAATAACGATTACGCGCTAATTTCGCCTAAACTCTAAGGCGTGCACCTAAAAACTCTGACTCTGCGTGGTTTCAAGTCGTTTGCCTCGACTACCACCATGAACCTCGAACCCGGCATTACCTGTGTCGTGGGTCCAAACGGTTCTGGAAAGTCAAACGTTGTTGATGCGCTCGCCTGGGTGATGGGCGAACAGGGTGCAAAAAATCTTCGCGGCGGACAGATGGCTGACGTCATCTTCGCCGGAACTTCTGGGCGCGCTCCGCTGGGGCGCGCCCAGGTGTCGTTAACCATCGATAACTCTGACGGCGCCCTCCCAATTGACTACTCGGAAGTAACCATCTCCCGCACACTGTTCCGCGGTGGAGGATCCGAATACTCGATCAATGGAACCCAGTGCCGCCTGCTGGATATCCAGGAACTGCTTTCTGATACCGGCATGGGACGCCAAATGCACGTTATTGTCGGCCAGGGCCAGCTGGACGCAATCCTGGGTGCTGGGCCGGAAGAACGTCGCGGCTTTATCGAGGAAGCGGCCGGTGTCCTGAAACACCGCAAGCGCAAGGAACGCGCGCTACGCAAACTTGAATCCATGGACGCGAACCTGGTTCGCGTGCGTGACCTCACCAATGAGATTCACCGCCAGCTCCGCCCTCTTGCACGACAGGCTGAAACCGCCCGAAAAGCGGGCTTGATTCAAGCGGAAGTGCGTGACGCCCGCGCGCGAATCTTGGCTGATGATGTCCAAACGCTGAAGGAACGCCTGGACGCAGGAAAAGCATCTGGGGAGGCCGCCACAGCTCGCAAGAACGCGCTGAATGAGTCGTTAGAGGTCGCGAAGAAGACGCTCGCTGAAGCGGAGGATCTGGCGCGGAAGGGAACTCCGCGCACGCAACACCTCACGCAACTGTGGCAGGAATTGTCTTCCGTACACGCATCGCTCATGACACTTTCGTCAGTTTCTGCGGAGCGCATGCGAAACGCGTCGCATCCCGCACAGCAGCCGCGAGTCGACATCGCGGAACTTGATGAGCGTTCCGAATCCGCTAACGAAGAGGACGCGGACCTTCTGCAACAGGTGGAAGATTCCGGTGCTCGCCTTAGCGAAGCCGTTAAAAAGCGTGAAGAGGCCGAAGCGAAAGCTAGAAAAGCGCAGGAAAATGTTCGCCACCTGGAAGCCGAGCAGTCCAATCGACGCGAGCATATCGCCCGACTCATTGGCGACGTGAACGCCGCGGAGCAGACACTGCAATCAGCGCTTTCCGAAGTTGAGCGCATGCGACAGGCCGTCA
>DUQT01000226.1 GCA_012837655.1 Actinomyces sp.
CCGAGATCGCCTGCTGAGCTTCATCAACAGTTAGGCCAACCACTGACGGAACTGAAATTGGTTCGCGTCCCTTAGAGATCACCACGTTTACAGCGGTGTCGTGTTTGACGACCTCGCCACTTTCGGGGGATTGAGAGATCACTTTCCCCTTGGGAACAGATTCATGGAATTCTTCAGTGGTGTCACCACGCGTGAGCTTCGCACCTGCCAAGAGGTCATCGATCTCATCAGCTGGCTTATTGGTCAGGTCCGGAACGTCGACCATCTCGACGCCTAGCGATACGAGCAGTGTCACTACGCCGGACTTGTGGACCTGGTTACCACCGGACGGCCTGGTATCGATGATGATGCTTTCGGGAACGACGTCATCATAGCGTTCTTCAACCAACACCTGAACGTTGAGTGGTTCAAGTGTGCGCTGACCTTCTTCAACGGTCGCGCCCGCAATGTTCGGAACGGTTATGTAAGAGCCGGGCCCATATTCAAACCACCACCACGTGAAGCTCGCCCCCGCGGCGATCAGCAAAGTGATCACGGTTGCAATGATTAGGGGAGTGCGGCGTCGCTTCTTCGGATGCTGCTTCTCAATTCGAACCGATTGGGTCGACTTCGTTGCAGTTACCGGAAGCGCTACCGTTTCACCGCGCAACTTGATGCGATCAGTTGCCTGCGAATCCACAGCGGGTTCCACGTCGGCTTTGCGTTCAAGCAGTGACTCCGGCAGTTGCGACCGAATCCGAACGAGCTGTTCCAACGCATCCTGAGCGCTGTGAGGCCTATCGGATCGCATCCGCGCAGCCAGCGAACACACGAAATCGTCCACTTCCGTGGGAATCCAAGGCTCCAGTTCCGACGGAGCCGGAATATCCTGTTCAGCGTGCGCCTTGACGGTTTGATAAACCGACAGTTCCTCAAATGGAGTATGCCCAGTGAGCATTTCAAAGAGCATAATTCCAACCGAAAACAAGTCCGACCGAGCATCGGCCTCGTTTTCACTAACCAACTCCGGCGCCAAGTACGCAACCGTCCCCATCACGGATCCGGTTGTCGCGGCCGACACGTCGGAAGCCGCGCCCGCCAGTCCAAAGTCAGCGACCTTGACGTTTCCTTCTTTAGGAACGAGGACGTTCTCGGGTTTGATGTCTCGGTGGATAACGCCGTGTGCGTGGGCAAATGCCAAGGCGTTGAGTACTGATTCTATGTAGGCAAGTGACTGGTCAAGAGTGAGGGCACCCTGTTCATTTAGGATGGTGCGCAGGTTTGAGCCGTTTACGAGCTCCATAACCAGGTATCCGGAGCCTGCCACGGTGCCCTGATCGAATACTGTCACCACACTCGGGTGGATCAGGCGGGCTGCTGAGCGGGCTTCGCGGCGGAAGCGTTCAACAAAGTTGTCATACTCCGCGAGGTGGGGATGCATCACTTTCACGGCGACGGGGCGCTCAAGGCGCTCATCGTAAGCAACGTAAACCGTTGCCATTCCACCGCGCGCCAGAAGTTTTTCAACGCGATAACGATCGCTAATCTTCATACCCACTAGCGGATCAGTGAGCGCGACATTGTCGTCGTTCGAAGAATCCTCGGAGGCTTCTTCGTCACTGTTGGAGGGAGGTTCACCATCGGCTTGCGAAGCATCGCCCTCGTCAACATTTTTTGAGGGATCGTCGTTGGAATCGGGGACTTTCGCGGAATGTGCGTCGGTAGTGGAGTCGTCTGCAGCATCTGCGTAGTCGGCAGAATCAGCTGAGACATCAGCACCATCAGCGTCAGTGGCGGAACCGGAGCCGTCAGCGGCATTGGCGTCGATCGATCGTTCACCGGCAGGCGCTGAACTGGCCTGCCGGTCTGTGGCCGCGGGATCCGTGTGATCGGCAGGGTCGGGATGCTCATCTGGCGACGCAGTGTAATCCTGTTCGCCTGCGGACACCTTGTCTTCATTTCCGTAGGGCACAGGTGGTGGAGGGGGAGGAACCGAAGTGGAATCGGTTGGCTCACCCTCGGTCTGCGTCGCATGTTCACGCCAATTTCTAAACAATCCCACGCCGCGATTGTATGCAATGTGAGTGTCATTTTCGCTAAGCGTCATGGTGTGGCCGTGGATTGGGCGTGAAAATCCACTAAAATCAAGGTATGACTGATTTTCTTACACAGCGAGAAGCAGCAGAAAAGCTCGGAGTAGCGCCAACCCGGATTAAGCAACTGTGGGCTGACAATGTGCTCCTGAAGGTCGTTCAGGACAGCAAACCCATGGTTCCCGCGAAGTGCTTGACGAACGAAAATGGCAGGTGGGAACCGCTCGCCGCGATCCGTGGAACCATGTTCATGCTTCTTGACGCGGGATTCAGCCACGACGAAGCAACCGAGTGGATGCTCACCAAACAGGACGCAATCGATGCTGTTCCGCTGGACCGCCTTGCAGAAAACCGCGTGAAGGAAGTCCGAAACGCGATCCTACCTTTTGCCTTTTAAACCTGTCTGTTCGAAAGCTTCTAGGCCTTCCGGTTCGTAAGAAGGTCCCCAAGCAGGCGCAGCGCGGCTTCGCGATCTTCGTCCATTCCCAATTTTTCGACGAGGGCGTTGCCTTCTTGCACTAGTTGCTTGATTGCGTTCTCGTGATGCTCATAAGCCCCGGTGTCGCGGATGATTTGCTGAACTCGCTTCAGATCTTCATCGGTGGCTTCAGCATTTCCAAGAGTGGTCTCCAAGAAGTGGCGGTCGTCCTCATCGGCTGCAGATAGCGTCAAAGCCATTAGGATCGTCCGCTTACCCTCGCGGATGTCGGACCCGGTGGGTTTGCCAGTCACGTCCTCGTCGCCAAAAGCGCCAATCGCATCGTCACGCATTTGGAACGCGACGCCCCACGCGCGGCCGATTCTTTCAAGGGTTTCAATGAACTCTGGTTCCGGGTCGTTCATCAGCGCGCCCAGAACGAGTGGCCGCATCACGGAATAGTTACCGGACTTCAGCGCGACGACGTCGTAAATGTAGCGGCGCAGTGAATCCGGATCGTTTAGCGGCCTGTTTTCGGTGATGACGTCCAGGTACTGCCCCCACGCGACCTCGCCGGTAATGCGGGCCATGTAGTCAGACAGGCGCAGCTGGTCTCCGCCGGGCAGGTCCTTCACCGCGTGCGTCGTTGCCAGATGATTCAGCGACAGCAAGAGGTCACCAATCAGCACAGCAACCGGCATGCCGAAAGACTTTCCGAGGCTCGTTTCCGCCTGCTTATGCACTGCCGGAATATTTCGGCGTGTGTCGGCGTTATCAATTAGGTCATCGTGTACCAAAGCGGAGGACTGATACAGCTCAATTGCGACACCCAAATCCAACGCGACCGCGGACTGCCCAACCGGAGCGCCGCCCGCCAAATAGTTTCCAACCGAAATCGCAAGCGCCCGAAACGCCTTGCCTGAGCCCACATAGGAGCGTGCAAATGCGAGGAACCGTTTCAACTCTCGATGCGAATCAATAGTTGCCGCATACGCATCAAAAAAATCCAGAGTCCTGCGATGAATCGTCGCGGCAAAAACCTTCCTATCAAAGACTTCACCAGGTCCCGGAACATTTGCAGATCTCGTCGTCATGACTCAAAGATACCCCAAACCTGAATACGGCTTTGCACATCTACTGAACCGCGAATCCCAGCTGCGCCCTCGTCGATTTGAATCGAATTTTGTATCACGTTTCAAAATTTTTCGATTTTCGAGGACGCTGCTAACCGTCACATTTACGCATGAAGACGCGGTTCTTGCTTGAAAACCCATCTGGGTAGTTACCCTAATTGGGCGAAAAATACAAGACCCTATTATAATTGTAAGCAGTTTCGTTCGACACTCTTGATCCCAAGCCAATCAACGCTGTGTTTGGCGTGCCCTGGCAACAGGTTCGAACGAGTTAGATTCTGCTCCCGTGGAAAGGCAATACTTCGTGACAGCTCGAAAGACCTCCAAGACGACTGCTGAGAACACTCAAGGAGGACCTAGCGAAGAGGCTACACCTAAGAAGACAGCATCACGGTCAACTCGGACCCGAAAGACCACCGCCGCTAAGAAAGCTGCGGCAAGTTCAACTTCGAAGTCGAGCGCTGCGGCCAAGTCGTCTACTGCAAAGGCGACCACCGCCAAGGCGGCTGACGCCAAGACGACTGATGCTAAGGAAAGCACGGCAGCAAAGGCTCCGGCTAAGAAGGCCCCCGCCAAGAAGACCACCGCGCGTAAGACCACGACACGCAAGACCACTGCGTCGAAGTCGAGTGCTTCAACGGCCAAGAAGGCTCCGGCAAAGACCTCCACTGCAAAGACCACCGCTAAGGCTGCGGATACTGCTGCGGAGGAAAAGGCGCCCGCGAAGAAGGCACCGGCGAAAAAGACCACTGCGTCGAAGTCAACAGTTAAGACGACGCCGGCTAAGAAGACGACTGCCAAGAGCGCGACGGCTAAGACCGCGGCTGCTAAAGCTGACGAGTCTGAACCCACCGCCAAGAAGACTCCGGCAAAGAAGACTACGACGCGCAAGACTACTGCGTCGAGGTCGACTGCAAAGAAGGCGCCGGCCAAGAGCGCGGCGGCCAAGACGACGACCGCCAAGTCCACTGCGGCTAAGACTTCCACTGCAAAGGAAGCCGAGAAGGCTACCGATGCAGCTGCTGAAGAGAAGGCACCTGCAAAGAAGGCTCCGGCGAAGACTACGACCGCCAAAAAGGCTCCCGCAAAGAAGACGACAACGCGGAAGACCACTACGCGCAAGGCGGCTCCGAAGAAGACTGCTCCTAAGAAGGAGGAGCCGGTCAAGGACATTGATGAAGACGAAGATCTAGAAGACGATCTGGACGACCAGGATATTCCAGAGGACTTCGAAGATGACGAAGACCTCGACGACTTGGATGATGATCTTGACCTGGATTCGGCTGATTCGTCAGATTCTTCTGATTCCGCCGAATCGGCAGAGTCAGCGGATGAAGACGATGATGACGAGGAGGAAGAGGAATCTGACTCCAAGACAGCCAAGAAGCCGCGTCGTCGCCGCTCCAAGAAGGCCAGCGAGGAAAAGGAAAATACGCAGGCTGAGAAACAGGGTGGTTTCGTAGTCTCTGACTCCGATGACCGTGACGAACCAGCGCAGAAGGTTACCGTTGCAGGTGCAACCGCTGACCCTGTTAAGGACTACCTCAAGCAGATCGGTAAGGTCGCCCTGCTGAATGCAGCTGAAGAGGTTGACCTAGCTCGCCGCATCGAGGCAGGTCTTTTCGCTGAACAGAAAATCAAGCGTGAGGGCGATGAAATGCCCTCGAAGCTACGTCGTGAACTCACGATTCTTGCTCACGACGGTCAGCTAGCCAAGAACCACCTGCTTGAAGCTAACCTCCGCCTAGTTGTTTCACTTGCGAAGCGTTACACGGGTCGTGGAATGCTGTTCCTCGACCTGATTCAGGAAGGAAACCTCGGCCTCATTCGTGCAGTTGAGAAGTTTGACTACACGAAGGGCTACAAGTTCTCGACCTACGCGACCTGGTGGATTCGTCAGGCGATTACCCGTGCAATGGCCGACCAGGCTCGCACCATTCGTATCCCTGTCCACATGGTTGAAGTCATTAACAAGCTGGCTCGAGTTCAGCGTCAGATGCTTCAAGACCTCGGACGCGAACCCACTCCGGAAGAGCTCGCTAAGGAACTCGACATGACCCCGGAGAAGGTCGTTGAAGTCCAGAAGTATGGTCGCGAACCGATCTCACTTCACACGCCACTGGGTGAAGATGGTGACTCCGAGTTCGGTGACCTGATCGAGGACTCCGAAGCGATTGTCCCAACCGACGCAGTCTCGTTCACGTTGCTACAAGAGCAGCTCCACCGCGTCCTCGACACCCTGTCAGAGCGTGAAGCTGGAGTGGTCTCAATGCGGTTTGGACTTGGTGATGGACAGCCGAAGACTCTGGATGAGATCGGCAAGGTTTACGGCGTAACCCGTGAACGTATTCGCCAGATCGAGTCGAAGACCATGTCTAAGCTGCGTCACCCGTCGCGTTCGCAGGTTCTTCGCGACTACCTTGACTAGAACGTCGCACACTCGGCATGGAAAGCACGCAGAGTGACTCTCATTCAAACAGTTTGAGAAAGTCCTAGAAGTATACGGAAAAGTAAAACGCCCAGGCACCGCCTGGGCGTTTTGCTACAAACTCAACTTATTAGTCAGAAGTGAAAATTATTGTGCTGAATCCTAGTCAGCCTTGGTGAACAGCTGATCCGTGTAATCGCGGATCTCAACTGCAGACTTCGTGTATGAGTCCTTAAACTTTCGCGCATGGTGTGCGCAGAAGAGTAGCGAACCAGAGTTCATTACGACCTCTACATACGCTTGCGCACCGCAGGCATCGCAGCGGTCAGCAACTTTCAAACCGTTCGATTCCATCATGGTTGTTTCGTTTTCCATGTCTCCATTGTGTGCGATCAACCTGGGAAAGTCCTCCGAAAGTAGGATCTTTCGCCACTGGCGAAAGAAACCGGGCGGTAGGCGTGGGAATAGGGAAATGTCCCCGGCATCGCCTAACATGTCAGCGTGGCAACGAAAGCAGAGTCCGCTGAAGCGGCATCGAATGAGTATACGGCTAGGCATCTCTCCGTCCTCGAAGGATTGGAAGCTGTCCGCAAACGACCCGGTATGTATATTGGGTCAACGGATTCGCGCGGACTTATGCACTGCCTGTGGGAAATCATCGACAATGCCGTGGACGAGGCGCTGGAAGGCTACTGCGACACCATCAATGTGACGCTGCATCCGGACCACTCCGTATCCGTACATGACAACGGACGCGGAATCCCAGTCGACAAGGTAAAAAACGTTGGCCTATCCGGTGTTGAAGTCGTATTCACCAAGCTACACGCCGGCGGAAAGTTCGGTGGAGGATCCTACGGGTCAGCGGGTGGTCTGCACGGAGTTGGCTCCTCAGTTGTAAACGCCCTGTCCGCGCGCCTGGATGTGCAGGTCGACAGAGGTGGAAAGACCCACCAAATGACCTTCCGTCGCGGCGAGCCTGGACGCTTTGACGACACCAAGGATCGCACGCCAAACTCTCCGTTTGAGCCGTTCACCAAATCTTCCAAACTAGACATTGTCGGAAAGACTAAGCGAGGCGTGTCAGGCACGCGCGTACGCTTCTGGGCCGACTTCCAAATCTTCCCCGAAACCGAGGGATTTGACTGGGAATCACTGCTGAATCGCGCACGCCAAACCGCGTTCCTAGTCCCTGGACTCACAATTAACTGCGTTGACGAGCGCGGTGATGAACCAGTTGAAGAGACCATGCGCTACGACGGGGGAGTCGTTGACTTCGTAGACTTCCTTGCCGCTGACGGCGCCGTAACGGATACGATGCGAATCCAGGGCGAGGGCACTTACAACGAAACTGTGCAGCGCCTTAACGAGGACGGTCACCTAAGGCCCGTCGAAGTTGAACGAACCTGCATTGTGGATATCGCGCTTCGCTGGGGAGTTGGCTACGACACCACTGAGCGAGCCTTCGTAAACATCATCGCCACCCCGAAGGGTGGAACACACGTCCAGGGCTTTGAAAACGCCCTGGTGAAAATGGTGCGCGACCAAGTGGAGAAGAATCCGCGCCGCTACAAGGTCACAAAGAAGGACGGCCGTGTCGACAAGGAAGACGTCCTTGCCGGCATGACAGCCGTTATCACGGTGAGTTTCCCGGAACCGCAGTTTGAAGGCCAGACCAAGGAGGTCCTGGGAACCCCGCAAATCCGACAGGTCGTAAACCGCGTAGTCACCGACTACTTCACGACGCGGTTCAAGTCCACCAAGCGCGACGTCAAGCAAACCAACGACGCCCTCATCGAGAAGGTCGTTGGCGAAATGAAAGCGCGCGTCTCAGCGCGCATGCACAAGGAGATCTCGCGGCGCAAGAACGCCCTCGAATCGTCATCCCTGCCCGCCAAGTTAGCGGATTGTCGTTCAAATGACGTGGAAACTTCGGAACTTTTCATTGTTGAGGGCGACTCGGCTCTCGGTACGGCAAAGTTTGCACGCGATTCTGAGCATCAGGCCCTGTTCCCAATTCGAGGCAAGATCCTAAACGTTCAGAAGAAGTCAACTGCGGACATGCTTCAAAATGCGGAGTGCTCCGCGATCATTCAGGTTATTGGCGCCGGTTCTGGACGCACGTTTGACCTGTCGCAGGCGCGGTACGGGAAGATTGTGCTCATGACGGATGCGGACGTTGATGGTGCGCATATTCGTACATTGCTGCTGACGCTGTTCTTCCGCTACATGAGGCCCCTCGTCGAAGCTGGCCGCGTGTACGCTGCTGTGCCGCCCCTGCATCGCATTGACGTGCCGAAGCAGGGACGTAAGAAGGCGGAGATCATCTACACCTACTCTGAGGAAGAGCTCCAGCGGGAACTCGGGAAACTTCGCCGCGCCGGCCGAAACTACAAGGAGCCGATCCAGCGCTACAAGGGTCTTGGTGAGATGGACGCTGATCAACTGGCTGAAACCACGATGGATCCAAAGCACCGCACTCTGCGTCGAATTACTTTGGAGGACGAAGAGGCGGTCCTGGAAGCTGAACGCATGTTTGAGCTACTAATGGGATCCGAAGTGGCACCACGGCGCGAGTTCATCGTGCTGGGCGCAGACGACTTCGACCGCGAGAAGATCGACGCGTAAGACCTGCGTAAAAGCGCATCATTTCGCCTCACTTGGGCGCACCTGTTTGCGTGCCCTAGAATTACCCCATGGCAGAAACGATGAAGCAAAGACTCGAGATAGCCAATCTTGATTTCCCGTCAAGGGATTTGGGACTGGAATGGAAACAGGTAACCCCCGCGGACGGCTTGGAGATCGCCAGACTCATCTATAGATGCGAACGTTTCGACCAGACACTTTCATCAGTAGGGGAAGACGACATCGCCGACCTCCTCGAATTCGGCGCGAAAGGCGGCGTTTCGGACGTCATCGTTGGCCGTGGGCCAGATGAAAAGATCCGCGCCCTTGCTGTCGTTGAAGTGATGCCTCCCGATTGGGAGTACGCCCGCGCAAACCTTTCCGCGTTTATCGATCCAGATTTTCGAGGACGGGGCATTGGTCGCGCACTTTTGCGCTGGCAGGAAGACCGGGCTCGCCAGCTGCTGATCGAAGAATTTGGTGAAGACAGCACTTTGCCCGTGCGGATCGCGGGTTCGGTTGAGGCGCATATGGATGAGCGTCGACGTCTGTACAAGGCGGCTGGATTCTCACCGCGTCGCACGTTTGAGGTCATGTACCGCACTTTCGACTCCACTGAGCCTGAAGTCGCAATGCCTGGTGAAGGGTACGCAATAGTCCCGTGGATCCCGGAGCTCGACACGGAGATCCACAGCCTGCATCTGCGCGCATTTTCTGACCACTGGGGTCAAACCGCCGATGTAGAGGAGTGGTGGAACAAGTCTCGCCCTTCAATGGAAAAGCGCTGGTCGTTCGTGGCGATTTCACCGCAGGGCGAAGTAGCGGGCTACATCATGGTGTGTCGCCATCCCGCTCGCTGGATTCAGACAGGCGTTTCAGAGGCGTACGCAGAGCTCCTGGGAGTCGATCCGCGCACACGCGGTGCTGGACTTGCCCGTGCACTGATCACGAAGGCTATGAACGCCGCCTACGCCTCACGAGTGCAGCGCTTCGGCCTCGACGTTGATACGGACAATCCGCATGGTGCCGCGAGTTTCTATCAGCGCCTCCACTTTGAATCTGCAGGTGAACACATCTTCTACTCTCACGATCTCTAAAGTCCCAGAGCACTTTCAGGATTTTTAGGTAATCTAGTAAGGCCCTATCTGCAGAAAGGAAGGCCCCCATTTTCGTAGATCTGCCGACGAATCCCTCGCGCTTAGATCCATCACACAGCTTTGAATGGCGTGTGCTTGGAAAAGATGACGCGAGGGCGCTTGCCGACCTTCTACATCGGATCGAAAAACACGATGGGCTTCCTTACAGGACTTCGATTGATGAGGTCGTTGAACTGTTCTCCACTTCTGCGAGCTTCACCGGTATTGGTGGCTTCGTCGATGGGATCATGCGGGCTTACGGTCACATCCGAGTCTTCGATGAAGAACCCGTTGTTGCGTCATGTCAGGGCGGAGTGGACCCGCAGTTTCGCAACCTAGGTCTTGGCGCGTCACTGGTTTCGTGGCATACGGAAACGGCGAAGGCAACGCTTGCCCAGATTGATGCGGATACGAAGAGCATTGTCTTTAACGTGGAAGAAGGCCACCGCAGCTTAGAGGAGCACCTGCTCGCGCTGGGCTACGAGTGGAGCCGTTCCTACTATGATCTGCGAGCCGCGCTGGATGGCGAACTTGAAGACGTTGAGCTGGATGCCTTCACGAAAATCGAACCGTGGGGTTCAGTCAACGACGCAGACATCATCAAGGCCGTGAATCGTATTGCGTTAGACGAGGACGGGCGTGAGGAAACTTCGAAGTGGTCGGTTGAAGATCGCGCTGGTTTCACCCCGGAATGGTCTTTCGTCGCGCTTGATCAGCGTGCTGACCGCCCGCAGGTAGCAGGTTTCATCATGGCGTCTAAGTACGCCCAGGACTGGTCAGTGCTGGGCTGGCGCGAAGGCACTATCGACATGCTCGCTGTACTACCGGACTTCCGGGGCTCAAATATTGCTTCCGCACTGATTACCGCGACGATGCGCGCCCAGGCTGAAGCGGGCATGGAGGCCGTCCTTGCCGGCCTATCGTCCTCGGCTTCAACGTCCGTGATGTCCGTCTACGACTATCTCGGCTTCCAAACCGTAG
>DUQT01000227.1 GCA_012837655.1 Actinomyces sp.
CCATGGGACAGGACCTGGAATCCGCCTGAATCGGTGAAAGTGGGGCCGGGCCAGTTCATGAACTTGCCGAGTCCACCGGCCTGGTCGACGATGTCCGCGCCGGGCTGGAGGTAAAGGTGGTACGCGTTGGCCAGTAGCGCCTGCGCGCCGAGCTCCGCCATCATTTCGGGGAGCACGCCCTTCACGTTCGCAAGTGTTCCCACCGGAATGAATGCGGGCGTTTCAATGTCGCCGTGCGCTGTTCGAAGTGTGCCGACTCGGCCCAGCGGGCGCGAACCGGACGGCGTGTCAAACTCGACCTCATCAAGCCAAGTTTCAACTTTGAATCCGCGCTGAGATTCGATTCGTGCGCGGTGTTCAGAACTGATTGGAGAAAACTCGTTAGGCACTTACAACCTGCTTGGATTCGGCTTTCTTGATTGCGGCAATAACCCGGTAGGTGACCGGCAGGAGGACGACTTCCACGCCAACCTTGTAGACGTATCCGACGACCAGGTAGTTCAAGAACTCGGCTCCCGTGATTACACCGTAAAACGCGACCGTGCAGAAAATGAGCGTATCGGCGAATTCACCGACCAAAGTGGAGCCCAACAGGCGCGCCCAGAGGTGCTCCTCGCCCCAGCGCTCCTTAATCTTCACCAAGACCCAAGAATTTAGAAGCTGTCCAGCCAGATATCCGAGGACGGAGGCCGTTACGATGCGCGGCACGAATCCAAGAACTGCGACGAATGCGTCCTGGTTCTCGTAACCCGGTCCGGGTGGGGCGGCGCCAACAACTAGGAAGGTGAGCGCAGCGATAATGGAGAACGCGAAGCCCATGAGGATTGCGCGCTTAGCTCGCTGGAAGCCGTAAACCTCTGCTAGAACGTCGCCAAGGATGTAGGTCAGTGGGAAGAGGATCGCGCCACCATCAAACACCAGGAAGGCGGGGCCGATTTCCACGCCGATTAGTTTGGTTGCGGCGATGTTGGAAAGGATTAGGAAAGCTACGAACGATACCGCGACCAGGTCGTATAGTCGCGGGCCTGCGGCAAATTTAGCGTTTTCTGTCACTCGGCTAACTTACTACACCCTCGATTAAGACACTATCGCCGACCCGTCTAAACTAGGCTTCGTGATTAATGTTTCCAACCTGACAGTTCGAATTGGTGCCCGCACCCTCATTAAGGATGCGAGCTTCCGTGTCGACAAAGGCATGCGGATTGGGTTTGTGGGGCGCAACGGCGCCGGTAAGACAACTACGATGCGCATGCTGGCTGGGGAACATGATCACGGGCAGGCAGAGTTTGAGGGCCAAGTTTCCAGGCGCGGAACCATCGGCTACCTACCGCAGGACACGCGTATCGGTGACCCCGAGCAGATTGCAAAAGATCGAATCCTCTCGGTGCGTGGAATCGACGAGATCATCGCGCGCATCCGCAAAGCCGAACACATCATGGGAACGGCGACCGGCCCAAAACAACAAAAGGCCATGGAGCGCTACGTGCGCCTGGACCAGGAGTTCACTAACCAGGGAGGCTGGGCGGCCAACGCAAAGGCGTCGCAAATCGCGGCCTCGCTTGGTTTGGACGACAGGATTTTGAAACAACCCTTAAAGACCCTGTCGGGTGGACAGAGGCGCAGGGTTGAACTTGCCCGCGCGCTGTTCTCAGATGCGGAAGTGCTCCTGCTCGATGAGCCCACCAACCACCTGGATCACGACTCCTTGATTTGGTTGCGCGATTTCTTGCGAACCTACCCGGGCGGATTCATCGTGATTTCGCACGATGTGGATCTGATTAGAGACACGGTCAACCACGTGTATCACCTGGACGCTGAACGCGGCGTCGTTGATATTTACAACATGGGTTGGGACCTCTACCTGAAGCAACGCGAAGAGGACGAGCGGCGCCGTCGCCGCGAACGCGCAGCTGCTCTGAAGAAAGCGGAGAGCCTGCGTTTGCAGGGCGAAAAGATGCGCGCGAAAGCCACCAAGGCAGTTGCTGCCCAACAGATGTTGCGACGCGCGGAAGAACTTGAAAAGAGTGTCGAGCCCGTTCGAACCCAAGAAAAAGTGGCACGCCTTCGATTCCCTGAACCGGCTCCATCTGGGAAAGTACCCCTTGTGGGCGAGCACCTTTCGAAGACCTTCGGATCCCTGGAAGTGTTTACCGGCGTAGACCTGGCCATTGACCGCGGATCGAAAGTGATCGTTCTTGGACTAAATGGCGCTGGCAAGACGACGCTGCTTCGGATCCTGGCCGGGGTGCTTGAACCCGATACCGGGGAGGTGAAGCCCGGCTACGGCCTCAAACTTGGATACTACGCGCAGGAACACGAAACGCTAGATCCAACCAAGACCGTCCTGCAAACGATGGTGGACGCGGCGCCAGCGTTTGACGACACGCGGGTTCGAAACGTGCTGGGGCAGTTCCTGTTCTCTGGGGAAGACGTGGACAAGCCCGTTTCGGTCCTTTCGGGTGGCGAACAGACCCGCCTGGCGCTGGCGACCCTGGTTGTGTCAGCGGCGAACGTTTTGCTTCTTGACGAGCCGACCAACAACCTTGATCCCGCTTCGCGCGAAGAAATCCTTTACGCCCTTCGAACGTACGAGGGCGCAGTTGTGCTGGTCACCCACGATCCGGGCGCGGTCAAAGCCTTGGAACCGGACCGCGTGCTGCTTCTGCCCGACGGTGACGAAGACCTGTGGGATGACGAGTACCTGGACCTGGTCGAGCTAACCTAGCTGTTTTTGCGGGACTGTCCGCGCCTGATCAGTGGGCCGGGGCCGCTATCGAGCCTGATCGACGGGGCTGGGCCGCTATCGGGTTTGATCGACGGGGCTGAGCCGCTTTTGGGCCTGATCGACGGGGCTGAGCCGCTTTCGAGCCTGATCGGCCGGGTCGGTGCTACGCGCCAATCCGCTCGATTCGGCAAAGGAAGCGCTACTTTGCGGCCTCTTCTTGGGCCCGTTTGAGTTGTGCACGCTCTTCCTCGGTTAGTGAGCGCGGGTCGACTGGTTTCGCGCTCGGCCCGGAAGGCGCCTCGAGTTCGGAGGCGGGAACAACTTTGTGCGGGAAGTTTCGTAGTGCAACGAACTTGGTGAGGAACTCCTTGTGCCCTTCGCAAGCCATCCACGTTTTTTCACGCGCATCGTGAATCTTCGGATTGCGCCAGATGACTGCCCAGCGGGCAACTTCTGTGCACTGGCGGGCGGAACACACGTGGAAAAATTTTGCTTCACTCACGCCCCAATACTAGGACGTTTCAAACTTTTTGGCGCAGGCATTTTCCCAATCCGAGCCAACAGAGAAACGATCTTCCTTAGAGTGAATACATGGGTCAGAAACTCCTCTTCACGCGCCACGCGGACGCCCGCCACGGTGGGACGCGTGACGACCAGCGCCGCCTCAGCAGCGACGGCCGCCGCCAGGCCGAGCGCCTCGCCCCAAAACTCCGTAGCTTCATCGACGGCGGTATCGTCCTTCATTCACCCGCCCGGCGCGCGTTCGAAACCGCCGAAATTATTTCCGAGGGCACAGCTGTCGACCTCGTTGAATTAGAGGAACTGTACTGGGGTGACGAAGACGACCTGATCCGAATGGTTCCGCTGGGGGATGTGCCCGTCCTCGTAGTTGGACACGCTCCGTCCATACCCATGGCTGCATCAATGATCGCGGCTGGCGATGGGCCGGACCTCATAGCAATGAAGGGATGCCCCACGGCCACGACCTACGTCTTCGACATTCCGCCGGGGCTCGAGAAACTGGGCTGGCACAGCTGCGACCTCGAGGACATTATTATTACGCCGAAATAAGACGCGGGATTCTTGCGTCGAAATAGGGATCCGCGAATTTGGGGTCGGGATTTTTGCGTCGAAACTGGGCGCGAGACTAACGCACCGAAATAGGGCGCGGGGTTATTACACCGAGAGGGATCCCGCGAACTCGGGCCTGGGAATCTTACGCCGAATTGGCCTAACCCCACTTTCACCCACAATCTGACGGGATTTGGAACAAACAGTTCCAGGTCCCGTTTTTTTGATGCCCGTATGACCCAATTTGGGGTAGAAACGCGGGAATCCCTCCACTAATCTCCACCTTGAGTTTTGGTTGAAATCTTGCGAAAAGGTTACCCAAAATGTGAGACCAATTAAGTAACCTTGTTCCTAAGTGGGGGAAAGTGGAGTAAAGTGGTGCCAAGTCACACGGAATGGAAGGTGTGGGAGGTGACCCATGTTCCTTGGAACCTACGAGCCCAAGCTCGATCAGAAGGGACGGGTTATTTTGCCTGCAAAATTCCGGGAACAACTAACTGAAGGCGTGGTAATAACGCGCGGTCAGGATCGTTGTCTCTACGCATTTCCAGTGGCTGAGTTTCAAGAAATGTTCGACCAACTCCGCAAGGCGCCGCTCAGTTCAAAGCAGGCTCGCGACTACGTTCGCGTAATGCTTTCGGGCGCGTCTGATGAGACGCCAGACAAGCAGGGGAGGATCACCATTCCCGCGAATCTGCGCTCATACGCCGGTCTTGATCGCGACCTCGCAGTAATCGGTGCGGGTACGCGAATCGAGATTTGGGATGCCGACCAGTGGACGTCTTACCTCGACCGTCAAGAAGAGGTGTTCTCGTCCACCGCCGACGAAATCATTCCTGGAATGTTCTAGTTCGTCGAGGTCTCCAACCGAGGGTCCGAAGCCACTTCCCCGGCAGCGGAACAACGGTGGGAGTCCTGGGCGAACCAGGACGCTCAGTAAACAACAGCAACACGAAGACAGATGAGGAGGGCCTGTGGCACAAAACTTAGAGCCGGATGCAATCGGCGAACTTCACGTGCCCGTCCTTCTTGACGATGTCCTGAACTTGCTCGCGCCCGCATTCACCGGG
>DUQT01000228.1 GCA_012837655.1 Actinomyces sp.
ATTTACCTTGAGCACGTGGGCGAAGCTTCAGACCTGTACCTGGGTCAGGTGAATAACCTCGCCAGTTTGAACCTTGCGGCAGGAAACTTTGAAGAGGCCGCTAAGAAGCTGGAGTGGGTTGTGCGCAGGGCCAGGGAATCGTTTGGTCCGACCTCGCAACCGGCGCAGATTTCGGCACGAAACCTGGCGTACGCGTATAAACAGCTTGGACGCGACGATGATGCGCAGCGAGTGGCTGCGGAAGCGGACTCCAAATGAGTGAGTGCATCAAGGATCTCGAACGGGCCCAACTCTGGTGGATGCTAAGCATCGAGCCGGCAGTGACTCGTGAACTGCCCGACCTGTACCCGTACATGACGGCTGGTTTGGTGGGGGACGGTTCAGACTGCTTCGGGTTTGATGACGAGATCTCCGCAGACCACGACACGCAAACGCGCGTGAAGATTTGGTTGCCAGACGGTGCGTACTCTGATCTGGCGGCCTCACGCATCCTTGACGCGACGGCCCACCTGAGCGAAGGCACGATCAGCGTTGAATCAGTGACTGAGTTTTATCGGCGGTACACGGGCCTTGACTGGACGCCGCGAAATTGGAGCGAGTGGATCGCGATCCCCGAAAAGAACCTGGCGGCCGCAACAAACGGTGACGTCTTTTATGACGGCGGAGGCCGTTTCTCAAGACGCCGCGAGGCCCTGAAATCCTACTATCCCGAGGGCGTGCGCCTAAAGCTGCTCGAGGCTCGAGTTATTACGATGGGCCAGGCCGGGCAATACAACTTCCCGCGGTGCTTGTCGCGCGGGGAGCGTGTGGGCGCAGCGTTGGCAAAGGCGCGGTTCATGGAGGCGGCGATTTCCGCTGTTTTCCTTTTGAACCGCCAGTATTGCCCGTTTTATAAGTGGGCGGGTCGCGCACTGGAGGACCTGCCGGTTTTGAGCGAGGTTTCTGAGTACCTAGAAATCCTCGCAGTGGAATATGACCGCGTTGAGCCAGTTGAATCGATCTGTAGGGCGGTGCTGGGTGAGCTACGTGTACAGGGACTCACCGACCTGCCAACGGATTTCCTGGTTCCTCATTCCGCGGCAATCAGAGAGTTGATTACTGAAGAGGATTTAAGAGAGGTAAACCTATGGAAAATGTAAAGATTGAAACGGATCCAGCCCGAGTCGGCCTGATTGACGCGATCGTTGAGGGGGAGTGGGAGATGTTCCACTCCGTCAACAATGTGGGCGGTCCGGCAGAGTGCCAATCCCAGCAAAATACTTTCGAAATCATGCGTCGAGCCCAATTCAGCACCTGGGGTGACAAGACGCTCAGCTGCTACTTGGAAGACATCAAGAAGGCTCAGATTCAAGGCCGAAATCTGATGACGGAAAAGTACGCCCGCATGATGGCTGTCACCCATCCCGCCGAATTTGAGCAGATTGCCCCCCATGCTTCCCCCTGTCGACGCGCAAGTCGTCGAGATGGCTACAAAGATCGCCGCATACCACGAGAAGTGGGACGTGGAAGCCGCGGAGAAGTATCCATTTATTCGCGCTAACGGCAGGCCGTTTGATGGTGAAGCTCCACAGGAGCAAACCCCGGCCGATACCTACATGCGTGCGGAGCTTCTAACCTATTCGCCAGATACTTTGCTCTACTTGCTAAAGGACGTCGAGACTGCAGCAACTGAACGACGAAATGTCGTAATCGAGCAACTTGACGCCACCATGAAGCAGTACGGTTGGTCAGATATTAACGAGGCCGAGCAATACCTGTCTAAGAAAGCGGCCCGCGTATGAGTTGACCGCTCGAATGCGTAAGTAAGGTTCGCGCGAACGCGAACACTGTATGGGAAGGTTGAAGGCCTGATGCAATGGGTTTGCATCAGGCCTTCGGCTTGTGGGCTAGAACGGAGTGTTTGAACCGATGTAGCATTCGAGGCCGGCTTTGCGGATCCTCGATGCAATGTGTTCCATCAGCTCATCGCTAGGCGGGACCATGTCCTTCGCCTTGTAGTCCATGTCGAGCTGCTCGTACTTTGATTCACCAAGGCGGTGGAAGGGCAGGATATTGACCTCGTATGTGCCGATATCCTTACAGAAAGCGGCCGTCTCATCGATGTTTTCGTCATCGTCGTTGTAACCGACAATGATTGGAATACGAATGATTTGGCGCAGCTTGCCTTCATTTGCCATTCCAGCGATGTGGCGAAGATTTTCCAAAATCTTCCGATTCGATTTTGTGGTGCCCATCCGGTGTTTTTCGGGGTTCATATGTTTGAGGTCGTTGAACGCCCACTCGACGTGCTCATAGATGTGGCGCAGATGCTCCCAGTTGCCCATTGAGGAGGACTCCACTGCTGTGTGGATGTAACGTTCTTGCAACTCTTTGAGGAACCTGGATACGAACCGCCACTGCATGGCGATTTCGCCGCCGCCAACAGTTACGCCGCCTTCACCGCCCCAGTACTGGGCGTCACGTTCAACTCTGTGCAGCAACTCATCTAGCGTGTAGACCTTGCCAGCGAGGGCGAGTGCGTCGTGGTAGCACCCTTCAACACAGTCGTAGGTGGTGCACTGCAAGCACTTGGTTCGGTCGATCGTAATGTATTCGTCTGGCCCTGATGCACTGATTGCGTCGTGTGGGCAAATCTTACGATCGATGCAGCCGTGGCACTTATCGCACTTGGTTCGGCGATACATCACTTCTTGTTTCATTTTGAGCGATTCGGGGTTGCAACACCAGTAGCATCCCAGTGGGCATCCCTTAAAGAACACGAGCGTCCTGGAGCCTGGTCCGTCGTGTACGGAGAATCCTTGGATATCGAAGATCATTGCTTCGTTGTCTGGATCAAGCATCGTTGCTGGTTCCTTTCCGATAATTCGCAGATCTAATTTTGAAAATACTGGTAAACGCGCAGTGCGAGCCAAGCAGCCCCGCGCCCATCTAGCGTGCTGATGTCGACCGGAAGCAGTTCATCGATTCGGTCTACTCGATAACGCATGGTATTTACGTGCATGTGTAGTTCCCGGGCTGCGGCCGTGTAGGAGCCGCACTGGTTGAGGAAGGCCTCTAGGGATTCAATAAGCCCGGGATAAGTTTCTTCTTTGTCGATAAGTGGACCAAGAACGTAGTTAACGTAGTCTTGAGCTTTATTTGGATTTTCAACAAATGAGGCAAACATTAGATAGTGACCTAGGGTTTCGTAGGCATCCACAGGGCCAATGTTGAAGCCCTTCACTATGGTTAGCGTTTCGTTTGACTTCTGGGCAGACTCAATGACTTCACTAATACCGTGTGCCTGAGTGCCGATGCCGCAGACAACCTTGACGGAATTTCGTTCCTCGAGGGTTGTAACCAGTCGTTGCATTACGCGCTTCACTTCGGCAACGGGATGATCTCCAAATAGGAGGATTGCAACCCCTTGCTCCCATGTGGATACGAGGTAGCTTCGATCCGAACCGTAGATTTCGCGCATTGCCTGCAGTGTGGCGAGGCCGACGTTTTCGCCAATGCCAGCATGTGGGTCGTCTTGGGATACGCCGTTTATGGACAGCAAGATCATTCGCATATCTTGAGACAGACGCAGGCCAGTTAGCGTGGCTCTGTGAGCAATGGTTTTAGCATCTGGATTCTCTGCCAGTATGGCTGCGAACAGTTCCCTGCGGGCAATGGTTTCAGCCATCCGCGCGCGGTTTCTGTCAGTGAGGTCTGCTACGAGTACGTCCGCCAGGGTGACGAATAGGTGCACCTTCTCTGCACTCAGGCTCTTGCGTTCATGTATCACGCAGTATCCGAGGATTCGTTCAGAGCTTGCAATGGGGCGCATTAGTAGCCGTCCCGCGCTATCTGGGGAAGACTCCGCGTACAGGGGCTGCATCTTTCTGCACACGTTGGGATCGACGGCTATGTCGGTTGGAATTGTAGCCATTTCGCCAAGTGTTCGAACACGCCGGGGAATATCAAGCATGCGGAATTCTTTTTCACGAACAGCGCGCGAAGCCTCAATTAGGTTGTAGTTTTCGTCAAACAGCATCACTGCAGTATTGAGGTATTCGCTGATTCGGTTAACTCCAAAGTGTCGGGAGTGGGCTTCAGCCATTTCGTGAATGAATGAGGCAAGAATCTGCTGGCGCTCCTCAATGCCCGCAATCTTGTGCTCTGTGAGGAGCCGATAGACGACGTCGGACACTAGGGCCTGCGTCGTGCTTTCGCCAAATTCGATAATGGGGAAGTCGTACTCGTCTCCGAGTTTTATGATGCTTTCTGGAATCTCCCCGATGAATCTGTGGGTCTTAACCGCCAGACAGGCGCTCTTTGCTTGAATGATTCCGTAAACCCAGCTGTAGAACAGTTCTTCGTCCACACCACCGTGGTCGTTCGCAAAGTAACGACCGGTGGTGTGGACGAGTTCGTATCCAGAAAGCCACATGGCGATATCTGGAATTTCAGCTACAGCAACTGAACGCACCTCGTTTGTCACACCCTTCTTTCCGCCGAGCAAACGTGCGTCGGAGAATTCGGGTGCTTCGAGTACGTCTTTGACAGTTACGTAGTCTGCCATTCCTATCGCCTCTTGTTTCATCTAGTAAGCGAACCTAGGTTCGTCTGGCTGGAATATCCAACCAAACTTGCCTAATTCGCGTTCTCCTTCTTCCTCGGTCGTGCCAGCATAATGAAGAATGCGGACAGCAAACTGAATACGCCTAGATATCCGAACACGGCGCCGTAGGAACCGGTCTTGTCTAGCACGAAGTCGGACAGCAGCGGGCCAATTAGTCCACCGACAAATCCGTAGGCGGTAAAGATGTAACCGAAGATGATGGGGAAGTACTTCAATCCGAATAGGTCGGTACCAAGGGGAGCTGTAATCGCGAACAGCGTACCGAATGCAAAACCAACCAATGCAGTCAGAATACACAGCACAACCGTGTTTGTTTGGGACGGAAGTACGAAGTAAGCGACACCAGCAAGTGTGAAGGCGATTGCGCCCAACAAGTTGCGGCCAACTACGTCCGACAGTACGCCCGCAAGGATACGAGAGAACCCGTTCGTGAGGTTGAATGCCGTAAGCATCGCGACACCGGACGCGGCGAAACCGATGCTGGACAGATGCCCTCCGTAGGACGTTGAAAGCGTAACCATGGAGATACCAGCTGCACCCATGAAGCTCCAGGTGAGCCAGATGAACCAGAATTCTTTGCTACGAACAGCCTTGCCTGGTTCAACGTCATCCGCAGGCGCGCCATGTCCACACCTCTTGGTCTCGGCGTGTAGCTCTATCTGCGCAGCATTTTCCTCAGGCGTTAGCTTGGAACGTTCGGGCATTTCTGAAATCGCAGCCGCAACAATGTTGGTGACTACGATGAGTACCATCAGTACCCAGCCCATCTTTTCGTATCCCATTGAATCGAACATGATCTTGAAAATGGGAGACATGATCGCAGCGGACAGACCGAACATTAGGTTCACGATGCCTGTTACGAGTCCGCGCCGGTGCGGATACCAGTGCTGAACGGTTGTCAGTGATGGGGAATAGAAGTATGAGGACGCAAATCCGTTTAGGAATCCCCACAGGTATAGCACATAGATTGAGTTGGCCTTGATAACTAGGATCATGCACACGACCAGCATGGCTGTGCCGATAAGGTACGAATTGCGGGTACCTAGCCGCATGTGCATTTTGCCAGCCACGAATGTGGAAATACCGAGGGATAGCACGACGAATGTCATGATCCAGGACAGCTCACCAGGTGTTGCTCCGAATCGCTCTGCCCAGACGGGACGCATTAGGCCCGGGTAGCCAAAAAGTAAGGCACCGGTCCAAAACGTTGAGATAGTGCCTCCGATGACGGCGAGGCGCGCATGCCTGTCGCGACCTTCGTAGTCAGGTTTTATCGAACCTGGACTAGCACTAGTTGTTGATGTGGTTGCCATGTCGACCTCTCCGACTAAGTCTTTGGTCTTTTTGATTGTATGGAGGGGAGGGCGAGCCGTGACTACTCGCCCTCCCCTCAATTTCTCTGGGGGTTAGACTTCTTCGTACTCAGTACGAGCGATCAGTTCGTCCTGGATAGGCTTGGAAACCTCAACCCAGTACTGGGTGAATCCAGCGACGCGGACCAGCAGGTCGCGGTACTGCTCAGGCTTCTTCTGAGCGTCCTTCAACATGCGGGAGTCAACAACGTTGAACTGGATGTGGAATCCGCCCTGGTCCATGAAGGACTTAATCATCTGCAGCATCTTGCGGGATCCTTGGATGCCCTTGATCGATGCCGGGTGAACCTTCATGTTCAGCTGCGTGTTCTTGAAGTCGGAGTGGTCGATGACCGTTGCCGAGTTCAGTACAGCGTAGGGGCCATTGACGTCAGTGCCCGGGTAAGGCGACTGACCACCATCAGCCAGGGTTACGCCTGCAAGGCGGCCATCAGGCGACGCAATGTCTGCCTGGCCAAGCGGGCCGTGCGTGGACGTGGAAAGCATGGAGCCTACCCACGTGTTGCCCCAAACGTCGGTTACTGCTTCAGCAGCGTTCTTGAACGTGTGTGAAACCTCGGTGTAGATCTCGTCAACGTACTCGTTGTCGTTACCGAACTTCGGTGCGCGCAAGCACAGTGCCTGGATGCGCTCCCAATCGGGGTTGGTTTCCTTCTTAGTCTGCTCCATCATTGAGAAGTTGCCGGTCTTGAGGGCCGACTCGTAGCCGAAGTTGTTGAGCATTGCGTCCTTGAGTTCGTCAAGGGTGAAGGCCTTGTCTTCGAATACGTTCTTCTTGAGGGAAGCTAGCGAGTTCGCGACGTTCACCTGACCGGTAATCCAAGTGGTGAAGCAACGGTTGTAGCGTGAGCCCTTGTGGTCGATGTCCCGGCCGCGCTCCAAGCAGTCAGAGGTTAGCGCGGACAGTAGCATCGGTTGGTCAACTTCGAACGCTGAGGAAGTCTTGAAGTTGTAGAGTTCCTCAAATACGCGAACGACCTCGGTGAACTTCTCCTTGAAGTCTTCAAGAACGTCTTCGTAGGTGTTGAGTTCGCGACCAGTCGGGGGCAGAACCTGGATTCCGGTGCGCGGATCCTTGCCGTCGAACAGTGTCAGTTCAAGGATCTTCGGAACGTTAATGAAGTTAATGCCCGAGGCCGAGTAGGAGCCTGCTCCGACCTTGCCGTGCTCAATGGCACCCGGCTGGATTTCGAGGCAGCCACCGATTGACCAGGAGCGTGCGTCCTCGATGGTGATGTTTTCGCCACCGAAGTACTTCATGCAGTACTCGATGCCAACGCGGTTGGATACCCATGCAGGCATGCCTGCACCGGTCTTGTTGCACTCGATTGCCTTCATCAGGAACCTGTCTGAAAGCTTGCCGTCGTACAGGACCGAAAGGGTAGGCGAGACGGTCGGCATGTTGATGCATGCCTGCAGGAAGAGGAGTTCAAGTTCGTTGTCTCCAGCGGAGCCGTCCGGAGTCTGACCACCCAGGCAGATGTTGTTGAACGTGTTGCCTGCGAGGATACCGGTGGTCGCGGTTGACGTTGCGATCTCGAGCTCGGTGTACTTTACGCGCATGCACTCGAGCACTTCGAGCGTGAAGTCGCGGTCGATCTTGCCCTCGTCGATGTCCTTCTTCCAGTAGGGGTAGAGGACTGCGCCGAGACGGCCCGGGGAGAAGCCGGAGCCCTGCATCTCGTTGTAAACCTCTAGCTGAGCGGTCCAGTGTAGCTGGACAGCTTCCATGAAGTCGCGCGGAGGATTATGGGTGACCCACGCTAGACGCTCTGCGATGTCTTCGAATTCCTTCTTCTGCTTTGGATCCTTTTCGTTAGCAGCAAGTTCGCGAGCCTGCTCAACGTAGCGATCCATCCAGGCCTGGACGCCCTCGATGGTGTAAATGATGCCGTGCCAGAAGGCGACCTCGTCAACGTAGCGGCCATCACCGGCGTGCTTGTTAATGAGCTCGCGGCAACGTTCCTTCATTCCGTCGAAGCCGACGGAGAAGACGATCGCGTAGGAGTTGACGGAACGTCCGTGACGGTTACCGTACTCCATGTCGGAAGACATGAGGACTGCGTCCTTGAAGCGTACGAGCTTGTCGTACTCAGGGTGCATCTGGCCCCACATCCAGGAGGTCTCTTCAACTGAAGTCTTGTTCCAGTATTCGCAGACGCGGAGCATCTCTTCGTATTCTTCGCGCGGAAGGCCGTAGCGCTTGGAGATCGAGATCAGATCTTCGGTGTCCTGTGCGACTACGCCACCACCGGTAGCAAGAATGGTTACGTCTTCTAGAGCCTTATTTGAAGCGCGGCCCGATAGGCGCTTGTTGCGTTCCTCTTCAGCGAGGATTGCGGAGTTAGCGGTCCAGGGGACGAGGG
>DUQT01000229.1 GCA_012837655.1 Actinomyces sp.
GTCACCGCCTCAGAAATCATCGCCCGCTTCCTCTTCTACGGAGCCATGAACCGAATCGGAATCTAACCCAAACAAACACCAAAACAACCAGTGGGGGCGGCCAACACCGCCCCCACAACCACACCCAACACCAAACACCCCCACCACACAGCCCCAACCCACTTGCACGCAACGCCCTCGACAATGAGAATTGAAATATGGAAAAAACTGCTTCTGATCTTGCTCAACGCATTGCCGCGGCGGGCACTGTCCTATCCCACATGTATTTGGCAGCTCCGAATGACGAGCTTCGGGAGGCCCTCTACTCCGAAGAAATGCTTAATGAGTGGCCGCTGTCCGACCCTGATTCTCAGCAGGGTGTTCTGACGCTGAAGAAGTCGCAACCGGAGACGGATGAGCAGCTCAAGCGCGATCACTTGTACCTTTTCAAGGGAATCGGCAGGCCGCTCGCCGAGCCGCATGAGTCGCCCTACCTTTCCGAAGAGGGCCTCATTTTCGATAAGCAAACCTTCGAAGTGCGCGACTACTACCGTCGCAACGGCTTCCAGGCGCCGAACTTCAACCGCGAACCTGACGACCACATCGGATTGGAAATCGCGTTTCTTACTAATCTGGCGCAACGTTTTGTAACGGAGGTTGAAACTGACGAGGACGCAGCGGAGCAAACTTTGTCCACAATGCGCTCGTTTTTGCTCGAGCATCTGAACATGTTTGCCCTAAACGTCGTGGACTCAATCCGCAAGAACGCAAACACCGCCGCATACAAGGCGTTGGCCGAGTTCACGCTCGGTTTCATCAACGCAATCACGACGCTCACGGAATCTACCCCCGGCTATGAGGCTGACTAAAACCTATTTTCGGCCAAGGGCACGCCGGTACGCGCATTTGACCTGCACAGGGTTACCAAACCGCCCAGCCCCGGATAACCAGTTTTGAAGACCAAGTGAACCGATTGCAATGAACATCCAAACTACCCGCCTTCTGCGTTGGATTAGCGACGAAGAGCTCCAGATAACTCTCGTGTGTGGCTCCTCCGACCGCTCCTACCCTCGCAGCGCCACGCCGGTACAGCTACCAGGCTGCATCGCGGAAGCGAGCTTCGTCCTCGTACCTGAAATCCTGGCTTGCGGGGCCGAAAAGGTCCTAATCGACGTCGATTCTTGCAATTGTGAAAAAACCGACGAGGGCGACGCTGGTGCTGGTAGCGATGGCGAGAGTGCCGCTGGCCTGGGTGACACTGGCGTGAGGGACCGGTTCGCGGCGTGGCGCGGACTCCTGGGCGACGCCGTTGCCGAGTTTGAGGGCGACGAGCCGCGATTCCGCAAGGCGGAAGTGATATCGGCGGAAGATCCTCCCGTTTCCAGGCGCGCGCTGTTCGGTTTGGGGGCCGGGTCTTCCCTACCGATCGATCCGACGCTGTCAGATGATGAGCGGCTCCTGAAGGCGCTGGACGCGCTCGGCATTCCCGCCGATCGTGCCAACGAGTTTGCGCCACCACCCCAGGCCGCGCCACTTGTTGCGGATGGATGCATCGCCTGCGGCGTGTGCGTGGCGGCGTGTCCGACGGGTTCTCTCGAACTTCAAACGATTAACGAGGGCGCAGCTGAGCAGACCACTCTTGTACACGATCGCATCAGCTGTGTAAGCGCCGGAGAGTGCATCAAACTGTGTCCGGAAACGGCTCTGTCGCTTTCGCAACCGCTTTCCTGGACTAATGTTGCACAGGGCAGGGTTGCACTCACAACCTTTGAGACGACTAAGTGTAGGAAGTGCGGGGCAATGTACCCGCGTGACGGGCAGGATCTGTGTCCCACCTGCAGACGCAAGGCAGACAATCCGTTTGGATACTGGCTACCACCTGGATTTGAGAGGAAGAACCGTGGCTGAAGACATTAAATTCACTCATCTAGATAACGATGGTGAAGCATATATGGTGGACGTGACTGCTAAGACGCCAACCGTCCGGGAGGCAACGGCGGTTGGGAAAGTGACCGCCTCCCCCACTGTTATGCAGGCTCTGCGCGACGGCACTGTCCCCAAGGGGGACGTGCTTGCGGTGGCTCGAATTGCTGGTATTTCAGCGGCAAAACGGGTTCCCGACCTGCTCCCGCTCGCTCACACCATCGGCGTTCACGGGGCTGCAGTGGACCTCAGCTTAGAGGAAGACCACGTCGCAATCACGGCCACAGTGCGCACGGCTGATCGCACGGGTGTCGAGATGGAAGCGCTCACCGCGGTAACTGTGGCTGCCCTCGCGATCGTCGACATGGTCAAGGGAGTTGACCGATCTGCCGCTATCGAGGACTGCAAAATCATCGCAAAATCCGGTGGCCGCTCCGGTGACTGGAAGCGTCCGGTCGACTAGGTCCCCGCACCTACTTGCGCACGTGATCCTTGCCGTCGAGCTGATCGATGACGTGTTTGCCGATGGGGACGATTACGTCCATTGCGTCGGCGACTCCTGATGGCGAGCCGGGCGCATTGACGATCAGTACGCCGCCGGGTTCTTGCGACGTTACGCCAGCTAGTCCGCGCGTGACCGCGGCGTGA
>DUQT01000230.1 GCA_012837655.1 Actinomyces sp.
TCGCATTTCACAGCGAAAGGGCCTGCACACCTCTTGGTGTGCAGGCCCTTTCCAGTTCGACCGGTCACCGCTTGCCTAAGCTGACAACTTTTACTAGCGGCTAACCGAACGTAAATTCAGTATCAGCGTTTTACTGCGGATTTGGCAACTATTCAGCAAATTTCTTTGAACCGTGACTGGTGGAAAACCAGCGGATCTGACTCATCATCAGAGTGGTAGTCGATCACTTCGCCAACCACGATCAAGTGGTCGCCACCGTCGTACGTGGCCCACGGCCGGCACGTGTAGTAGGCGTGCGCGTCAGCAAGTCGCGGAGCCGTGCCAGAGTGGTCCCACTGAACCACGACGTCCTGTTCGCCGCCGCCAGCAAACTGCATCGCAAGCGGTAGCTGGTCGTTAGCGAGGACATTAATCGTGAAGTGCTTTCCATCCATGTTGGTAGCCGCCCTCGAATCTTTTTGAAGATTTACGAGGACGAGGGCGGGATCCAGGGACACGGATGTGAAGGAGCTGACGGTAATCCCGGCGGGAGCGCCATCGTGGTCGTAGGCGACAACGGTGACGCCGGTTGCGAAATTCGCTAAAGCGTCGCGGAGCAGGCGCACATTGGTGCGCGTCTTCGAATTTGAAATAGCCATGATCTCTCCTTCGTGCCTGAGCCTAGACCAGTTCCGAAGGCATTTGCGCGTCATGTAACTAAAGACACGTATTCACAGTGCGAAAAATTTCACGGATAGTTTTGTTGTGACTGGCTATAGTGTTTACTATTAGCAGGCCTAAACTTTCCGAGTTAGAAAACAGCTGTCGCTGGCGAATATCGTTAAGTTGAGAGCGCGTATCTGGGGATGTCGACGCATTCCTAGAGAGGATGACAACTTATGATGCAAAGAATTGATGAGGTTTATCAAGAGGTCCTCAAGAGGAACCCGGCAGAACCAGAGTTCCACCAGGCCGTACACGAAGTCCTGGAAACCCTGGCACCCGCGATTGAAAAGCATCCAAAGTACCAGGATTACGCGCTACTAGAGCGTCTAGTTGAACCGGAACGCCAGATTATTTTCCGCGTCCCGTGGATTGATGATGAGGGCAAAGTTCGCGTGAATCGCGGATACCGAGTTGAGTTCAACTCCGCCCTCGGACCCTATAAAGGGGGCCTACGCTTCCACGAGTCTGTAAACCGAAATATCATTAAGTTCCTTGGTTTTGAACAGATCTTTAAGAATGCGCTAACTAATCAAGGTATTGGTGGAGGCAAGGGCGGCTCAGATTTTGATCCGCATGGAAAGTCCAATAATGAAGTGATGCGTTTTTGCCAGTCCTTCATGACGGAGCTTTACCGCCACATTGGCGATATGACGGACGTGCCCGCGGGCGATATTGGCGTTGGCCCCCGCGAGATCGGCTACCTGTTCGGTCAGTACAAGCGCCTGACGAATCGTTTCGAGGCCGGAGTTATCACCGGTAAGAGCCTCGGCTGGGGCGGATCCCTGGTTCGCCGTGAGGCGACCGGCTACGGCACGGTCCTGTTCGCCCAGTCGATGATGAACACGCGCTCTGAGGGCCTGCACGGCGCCCGCGTGGTTGTGTCCGGTTCCGGAAACGTAGCCACGTATGCCGTTGAGAAGGCACAGCAGCTGGGCGCAGTTCCAGTGACGATTTCGGACTCCTCCGGCTGGGTTTACGACCCCGAGGGCATCGACGTCGAGCTCCTGCGCCAGGTCAAGGAAGTTGAACGCGGCCGAGTATCTGACTACGCGAACCGCAAGAAGGGCGCCAAGTTCAGCTCGAAGGGCAAAGTCTGGCAGGTCGAGTGCGATATCGCGCTACCGTGTGCGACGCAGAATGAATTGAACGAGGACGATGCTCGCGCATTGCTCAAGAACGGCTGCAAGGTCGTCTCTGAGGGCGCGAACATGCCCTGCACGCCCGGTGCGATCGAGCTGTTCCAGGAATCCCACATTCTGTACGCCCCCGGCAAGGCCGCGAACGCGGGCGGTGTGGCGGCCTCGGCACTGGAAATGCGGCAGAACGCGTCGCGTGCCAAGTGGTCATTTGACCGCGCTGAGCATGAACTCACGAAGATCATGGAAGAGATCCACGACGACTGTCTTGCAACCGCTGAGGAGTACGGCCAGCCAGGAAACTACGTCCTCGGTGCAAATATTGCCGGTTTTGTGCGCGTTGCGGATGCAATGTTGGAACACGGCGTGATTTAATAGACACTTCTATTCGATAGCATTATCGGGGCTCGCTGATACAGGCGGGCCCCGAAATGTGTTTAGGAAGGGAC
Organism: Actinomyces sp.; assembly: GCA_012837655.1. GTDB lineage: Bacteria > Actinomycetota > Actinomycetes > Actinomycetales > Actinomycetaceae > Gleimia. The sequence goes on from DUQT01000230.1 coordinate 2,291, forward strand.
AGCGTATGCGCGCAATCAAACCGGAGATCGGTGAAGCCGCCATCAAACAGTGGCAAGAAAGCGCAAACGTCCCCAGAACAGTGCGCGCAACAGCTGTTCGCTGGAGCCTTTTCGAACTCGAACGCCTACTTCCCGGCCACGCGGTTGAGGTGCGCGTGCCACCGTTTGGAGCCGTTCAGGTCCTCGGCGGCACCACTCACCGCAGGGGCACACCCCCGGCAGTTGTCGAAATGAAACCAGACACGTGGCTGGGTCTTGTAACCGGGAAAATACAGTGGAATGACGCCCTCGAGGACGGAACTATCCAAGCATCAGGTGAACGGGCTGACCTTTCAGCTCACTTCCCGCTACTGAAGAATGTTTAGCGCCTTGCGCACCCGGTGACGGGCATCGCCCTGATCCCAAGCTTCCACGACGGTCGCGGCGGCGGCCTCGCACTGCTCCATCGTGTACTGAGCCAGCTGAGCACCCACCGCCTTCAGCGCAGACGGGCTAACGGACAGCGAGGTCACACCCATACCAACTAGCACACACGCGAGTAGCGGGTCAGCAGCGGCCTCGCCACACACGCCTACGGGCGTTCCCGTCTTCTTTCCGGCCGCGGCAACTTTTGCGACCAGATTCAGGGCGGCGGGCTGCCACGGGTCCGAATATTCCGCGAGGTCGGGGGAGAGCCGGTCGGCTGCCATCGTGTACTGCGTCAGGTCGTTCGTGCCGATTGAGACGAAGTCGACGAGCTCCATGAATCGCTCAGCCATGATCGCGACCGAGGGGACTTCAACCATGATGCCGGGGATCATGCCGCGTTCGCGGACCAGGCCGGCGAACCACTCGGTTTCCGGCAGGGTCGAAATCATGGGAGCCATTACCCAAGTCTTTTCGTGTCCCATACTCTTGGAGGCCTCAGCGATCGCGTCCAACTGGTGCAGTAGCAAGTTTGGGTTTGGGCCGGACGTGCGCAGGCCGCGCACACCCAGTGCTGGGTTCGCTTCCTCCTGCAAAGTTGCGTAGGGGACCGGCTTGTCCGATCCCGCATCGAGGGTGCGAATCACGACTTTCTTGTCGGAAAAGGCTGTTAGGGCGGGCTCGTACACGGCTCGCTGAGCCTCAACTGAGGGTTCTGAACGCGACTCCAGGAATGCCAGTTCAGTGCGCAGAAGGCCGATTCCTTCAGCGCCAACCTTTCGAGCTGCATTCGCAGTCTCGCCGTCGCGAACATTTGCCAGGAGCTCAACCGGAGTCCCGTCCTTTAGGCGGCCCGGGCCTTCCCACTGTTCAATCAGCTCGATGCGCTTGCGGTCTGCTTCAACCTGCTTGCGAGCATCGCCCTCGTCAATCCCAATTTGGATCGTGCCCCGCTGGCCATCTACAAGGACGTACGTGCCTTCTTCAATGTCGGTTATTTTTCGCGCTGCAACAATGCAGGGAATGCCGTGTTGGCGGGCAATGATGGAGGTGTGCGAGGTCGGACCGCCGAGCTCGGTGACTAGCGCCAAGAACATCGAGGGGTCGAGGCCCGCGGTGTCGGCTGGACTTAAATCATCCGCGAAAAGAATTACTGGGTGGTCGAGGTGGGGGACGCCTGGTTCGGGACGGCCTTCGAGGTGGGCGATGACGCGGTCGCGGACGTCTCGCAGGTCGGTTGTTCGTTCGGCCATGATGCCGCCCTGGCGTTCGAACTGCATGACGAACTCATCGGTTGCGGCCATTGTCGCTTGGACGGCGGGGATGCCGCGCGTAACTTTCTTCTGAATGCTCTTGCGCCACGCGGGATCGCCCGCGATCGACGCAGTTACTTCAAGGAGGGCGGCAGCCTGGCCGGTCGCATCCTCAGCGCGAGCCTGCAGGTTCGCAACGACTACATCAGCTGAGGCGGTGAAACGCTTAATTTCAGCGTCACGTTCGCTTTCTGGAATGTCAGGCGCTGTCAGAGCAGGAACTCCTGGACGGCGCGTCCACGCAACAGGTGCGTACGCGATTCCGTCAACAACTGGCGTTCCGTAAACGATGCGGGGGTTGGTGTCATCGAGGCTCACGTGTAAAACCACCTTTTGAAAGAA
>DUQT01000231.1 GCA_012837655.1 Actinomyces sp.
GGGGCTTGCGGTCGTTTTGGCGCCCGTGCTACTCCTTCGCCACCTTACGACCGATCTGTCGATCTACAATCGTCCGCTGTCAAAGAACGCTGGCGCGGCACAGCTCGTCATCGCCGTCGTCGGGTCGCTACTGGCGATTACGGCAATGGTGAACATCGTTGACGTGGACTCCGGAACGTTTATTGGCCGCCGCTACACGTTCTACACCGCGCTACGAGTCGTCGGAATTCCCGAATGGCTACTATTCATTTCCACAGCAATGTTCCTTGCAGTTGCAATTACGGGTGCGAGGACGGTGCTCGTTGACGGTGACAAGTTAAGCGCGGAACTGACAAACTTCCACCTGCTTCCGAACTATTTGACGCACACCCCAACGCGGCGGGCGCTCACACCCCTGCTGTATGCACTAACGGCGTCAGGACTATTGATTATTGGGGACTCAGAGTTCCGCTTCATCGTCCCCACCCTGGTCATCTCCGGATTCGTGAATCTAAGCCTCACCCGCTGGTCCACGATGCGGCACTGGAGTCAAAAGCTGCGAACAGAGGGACACTCTCGAGAGAGGATCACCATGAAACGCGCCCGCCTAACCGCCCTCATTGGGCTGATCATCTCCGTGGTCGTACTCGTAGCACTGGTAACGGCCGACATGTTCCGCGGCGCCTGGATCGTAGCCGGCGCGATTTTGCTTTTGTACGTCCTGCTCTATAGCGTTCGTAGGCACTACCTGATTTACGGTACGGGAGCCGGTGAAACAACAACAGACGACCCAATCGTGCCCGGACGAGTCCACTACATGATCGTTGCAAACACGCTCGGACCCGTTCTACGACGCGCGACCAGGTGGATCAAATCGACCAGACCGTACTCAATCGAACTACTGCACGTAGACAGCGGAGGTGACGATGCTGCAGAAACACTTGAAGAATGGCGCAAGGAAGGCATCGACGTCGACCTCACGATCCTGGAAGCCGGGGACGCCCGTCCCACACAGGCCATCATCGACCACGTGCGCAGAAGCCGTGCCGCGCACCCCAACCGACTCGTAAACGTTGTGCTACCCCAAGTGGTTTTCAGCAACCCCGTACAGTCACGCATGCACAACAACGAACTAGAACATCTACAAAAATCGCTAAAGAAAGAACCCGGTGTACTAATCACAATCGTGCCCTGGGTTGATTAAGGAAGAAACCATTTACATGGCTGACACCAAGCCCACACAATCCGAAACTGCCGACCTGATTACCGATGTGCGCGCACTGCGCCCAGCACACGGAGGAACCTGCTTCGCCCTGGTTGATAAGCGCCCAGTGTTTATCTCCGGCGCAATCCCTGGCGAACTGGTCGACGTGCGAATCGATAGCCGCCGCTCGCGGGTTTCCTACGGCACGGCCGTCAACATTAAGGAACCGTCTGAGCATCGTCAGCCACACGTTTGGCCCGAGGGTGAACAGCACGGTGTTGGAGGCGTCGACCTCGGACACGTCACACCTGCGTATCAGCGTCAGTGGAAGAGTGACGTTATTCGCGACCAGCTGTCCCGCGTTGGGGGAGCGGAGACCCTGGAACACGTCTTGGAAACGGTCGGTGAGGCCGGTCTGGTTGTAGCGCCAGCAACCGGCGATGAATCCGGGGATCTACTACACAGGCGCACTCGCGTGGACTTCGAGGTCTCCCCAAATGGTCGCCTTGCTATGAACCGCGAGGCCTCCAATGAACTCGTCGAGATCGAGACGATGCCCCTGGCAGATGAATCAATCCTAGAGCTGGGCCTCATGGGGGATACGCCCTGGCAGAAGTTCTATAAACCTGGCAAACGGGTCCGTGCCATTGCACCAAACGCGGGTGGCAGACGCGTCCTCATTGGCAATCAAACTTTCAACGCAAGTCGACGCCGCGTTGAAGACGTTGCCACATGGAAAGTCACGGCAGCTGGACTAACTGCAGAGTTTAACGTTCACACCGCAGGTTTTTGGCAGGCGCATAGAAGTGCTCCGACGGATTTGGTGGAACTGGTCTTGGCGGCGGCGCAGGTGCAACCCGGCCAGTCGGTGATTGAGCTCTATTCCGGTGCGGGACTACTGACGCGATTCCTGGCGCATCAGCTGGGATCTGAGGGCGCGATTATCTCGATTGAGGGATCTCGCCAGGCAGTTGCGGACGCGCGCCGAAACATGCAGGGCACGCACGTTGATCGCGATATCCGAGCCGGCAGTATTAATCCTCGCCAGATTCTGCGCGCATGGTCCGACCTGGAGGAACGCCCAGACGTAATCGTTTTGGATCCGCCCCGAACCGGAGCGGGACGCGATGTGGTACAGGCAATCGGAAAGGTCGCACCCGAACGAGTCGTTTTAGTTTCATGCGATCCCGCTGCCGGCGCGCGAGACCTCAAGGAGTTCCGTAAAGTGGGTTACGCGCTGGAAAGCTTCCACGCGATAGATCTGTTCCCACAAACGCACCACGTGGAGATCGTCTCATCGCTTCGCAGAAGCAAGTAGCGGGGACTAGACCCGAACTTTCATTGCAACTTTGTCAGAAAAATAAGGAGCTCAGGAGGAAACACGTCACGCGTTATTTTCCATGTCGATCGCTTCGACGACTGGGGACTTGCCCTGGGCAACGTCCGCAACTACCTGCGAGAAGTTCCAGATGCAGAAATTGAAGTCCTCGCAAACGCCAGCGCAGTCGCGTTCTTCGTCGTACCGCAGCTCGAGCTGAAAGAACTCTGGCAGTCACTAGCCGACCAGGGCGTTGACTTTGCGCTTTGCAACAATGCACTGAACAACTTCGGCATCACCAAGGCTGACCTGGATTCACGCCTTCGCATCGTACCCGCCGGCGTCGTTGAAGTCGCCAACAAACAGGCCGAAGGCTTTGCCTACGTGAAACCATGATCCGCCCTCGAAACAAAATTTTCGAGGACGGAGCTGGCTTCGACAACGGTAAATCAATTACATAAAGCAACCGTGACGAAAAGAGTCCCCATTTGACGATGGGGACTCTTTCGCAATCCGCGTCATCTCGCGTCTGTAAGCTGAAACACAGCGAAAAGTGTGCCAAGGCACGAAAATATAAGAGGAAAGTGTTAACATAAAGTATCTTGACGTCGAGATATTCGGTGTTACAGATTTTACTCGCATAGATTACGAGGAGATATAAGTGAGCAGCCTAGATAGCTTCAAGGCCCGTGCGGACCTTGATATTGATGGGAAGTCTTACGAGATCTACCGGCTCGATGCAGTGCCGGGTGTCGAGAAGCTTCCTTACGCGCTCAAGGTTCTAGCAGAAAACCTGCTACGTACCGAGGACGGCGCCAACACCACCAAGGAACACATTGAGGCCCTTGCAAACTGGGACCCCAAGGCCGAACCGACTGAAGAAATCCAGTTCACCCCGGCCCGCGTGGTCCTGCAGGACTTCACCGGCGTTCCGTGTGTTGTCGACCTAGCAACGATGCGTGAGGCCGTTGCTGACCTCGGTGGCGATCCGAACCAGATTAACCCGCTAAACCCTGCCGAGCTGGTCATTGACCACTCCGTGCAGATTGACGTTTTTGGTACGGAACAAGCTTTCCAGCGCAACGTTGAGATCGAGTACGAGCGCAACGGTGAGCGCTACCAGTTCCTCCGCTGGGGCCAGGACGCGTTTAAGAACTTCCGCGTCGTTCCGCCGGGAACCGGTATTGTCCACCAGGTAAACATTGAGTACCTGGCTCGCACGGTCTTCACGAAGGAGGAAGACGGCAAGGTCGTCGCTTACCCCGACACCTGTGTTGGCACCGACTCCCACACGACCATGGTTAACGGCCTCGGCGTCCTCGGTTGGGGCGTTGGCGGTATCGAGGCAGAGGCCGCAATGCTTGGCCAGCCGGTCTCGATGCTGATCCCGAAGGTCGTCGGCTTCAAGCTGGAGGGCTCAATTCCGTCGGGCGCAACCGCAACTGACGTCGTCCTAACCATCACGCAGATGCTTCGTGAGCACGGCGTCGTTGGTAAGTTCGTAGAATTCTACGGCGAGGGCGTTGCTGAGGTACCCCTGGCAAACCGTGCAACCATCGGTAACATGTCGCCTGAGTTCGGCTCGACTGCCGCTATCTTCCCGATTGACGATGTCACTCTGGACTACCTGCGCCTAACCGGTCGTGACGAGGAGCTCGTCAAGCTGGTTGAGGTTTACGCCAAGGAGCAGGGCCTGTGGCACGATCCGTCACGCGAGGCTGAATACTCCGAGTACCTCGAGCTCGACCTCTCCACGGTTGTTCCTTCAATCGCTGGCCCGAAGCGCCCACAGGACCGCATCGAGTTGACCGAGGCCAAGGAAGCATTTGCAGGCACGCTACCTGACTACATCTCAGGTAAGGGCTTTGAGAAGACCGAGCTGGACCTCGCTCTTGAAGAGACCATGTTCGCATCCGACCCGGTCAACATGGACGGTGTGGA
>DUQT01000021.1 GCA_012837655.1 Actinomyces sp.
CCTAGATTTGGCTCTCTCGCACGACTTTGACCCGAAGGTCGCTGAACTGTCAGGCGTGGAACTGATCACACTCGAATCCGTAAAGAACGCTGCACCGCAGTCCACTGACGCGGTGATGATGCAGGCCCAATCCATCGTGGAACGTGCCATTGGCGAATTTTTGACCGAACAGCTGGAGCGCACCGCCACTGACGCGATCGTTGCGCTCCGCGAGCACACCCACGAAGTCCTGGAAGCCGAAATGGCGAAGGTACGTTCCCGCCACAAGTGCACCGCCGCCGCTGAAGAGGTTGAGTTCGCGCTGCGTCATCTAGTGCGCGAGCTTCTTCACGTACCGACGGTACGGGCCAAAGAACTGGCAGCCTCCGGCCGCGTCGCCGAATACATCGCCGCGTTGGAATCGCTGTACAACATCGATCAAGAACAGATCAAAACCCGAGCTGAACGCCGCAAGGCTCTGGCCGCAGCCAAGAATCGCCGGGCTCTGGAGAAAAAGCGTCGTCGGGACAACCGCGCGACCGAACAATCTTGCCACGTTCAGCCAAATTTGCGGGATTCCGCGGCCGGCTAAGGCATTGAACGCCTGATTACTACGAGTATCATAGGCACAAAACCAATGTACTTCGGAGGTAAGCGCAATGAAGCCAACCCCTCGCGGACGTCCCTTCAAGTCGGGTACCCCACGTCTTCCGCGGGCACAACGTCGTGAATCCCTCATCAGGGCTGCCATTGCCTGCTTTGTGGAACGCGGCTACGACGCTACCTCAATGGACAGCATCGCCGAGCAAGGCGGAGTCTCCAAACCGGTGCTCTATCAGCACTTCGACTCCAAACATGACCTCTACATGGAGATCCTGCTAACTGCGGTCAACCAGTTGCGCGAGCGCGTCACCGCTGTGCTAGACAACACCGAGGCCCCCTACGACCGTGTCAAGGCCGTAGTCACCGCGTACTTCACCTTCGTGGATGAGGAGTGTGACGCCTCTAAACTCATCTACACAGCGGCGTTGGCTTCGGATCAGCAAATCTTCTCTGTGGTGCAGAGCTTGACCCACTCGTTAGCCCATGAGTTCGCCGACAACATCGCCGCCAGCGCCGATGTTGATAAGCCCACCGCAGAATTGTTGGGCTTCGGGCTGGCCGGCATGCTCACCACCGCCAGTGAGAAGTGGTTCAGCGAACCTAATGATATTGCTCGAGATACCGCTATCAAGTCTCTGACCAAGCTCTCCTTCTTCGGTATCAACTCGCTGGAGGAGGAACCTGCCGAATACGAGGCATAAGGTAAAGTCACTGACTGAGTAACCTTATATCCGTCTTCAAAGGAGACTGTATGGAAATCCGCATCGGCATGCAGAACGTCACCCGCGAACTTGTCCTAGAAGTTGACCAGAGCGCCGAGGAGCTGACCAAGACCGTCAGCGCCGCGCTGAACAGCAAGGAACAGCTGGTGCTCACGGACAAGAAAGGCAAGACCATCGTTGTCTCCGGCGCCGCGATTGCCTACGTTGAATTCGGTGACGTAGACGCGCGCCAGGTGGGCTTCGTCCGCTAACTAAACAGGCTAATAGTCGGCGCGCTTCCCCGCTATATTGGGGCGGCGCGCCGTTGTTTTAAGTGTGGCGTGCCTCTATTGTTTCGGTGAAAAA
>DUQT01000232.1 GCA_012837655.1 Actinomyces sp.
AGCCCCTGAGCCAGTGCCTCCCGGCTCAGCACCTGTCGCCAGCGAGCCGGCTCCCCCACTTGAAGCCTGACCTCCCCCGCCCAGACCACCAACACCGGACTGTCCGGGTACTACTCGTGCCTCAACTTCGGCCTGCGTGAGTACGTGAATGTGCTGGCCGTCCACAACCGGCTGCGCTAGATTCACGCTGCTAAGTGAGGCGTCTTTGCTGAGCCCTCCCGCTGCCTCTACAGCGTCCACTCCGCGAGCGCCCGCGCGCACAGTCACAACCGACGGATTCTTGACCGCCCCGGTTACCTGCACCATCAGAGTTCCCGTTTCACCGGAACTTCCATCAGCCATACCCGTCCCAGGAGTATCCTCACCACGTCCGCCAGAACCACCAGATCCCACACCATCGTCGGCTCCCCCGCCTGTACCGCCACTTGGACCAGGTGCGCCCTCTGGGTCAGATCCCGACTGTTCAGAAACCTTACCTTTCACGGACCCAGCTGCGTCCTCCAAAATCGCATCGGTTGAAAACGCATTCAAACGCATGAGCGAAAAGACGACGGCGACGATCAGGGCGATAACTAGCGCGATTACGGCGGTAGGTGACGGCAGCATTCTGACGATTGGCGGCTTGTCTTGCGATGCCGCCCGATTTAGCGCACTGTCGTACGCCTTTTGGCGAAGGCGCCGCAAGGTGGCCATGCGTCTGCGTGGTAGCTTCCAATCCATGAGCACAGGTTCGCATCATGAAAGGATCCGCATTGGCTCGGTGATCGTCGGGCGTGGATAACTGCCGGAGCGTTACGCTTGTGAATAAGTGAAAGGAGACCCAATGAAGGTTGGATTTATTGGCGCCGGCAACATGGTGGGCGCGATCGTGCGAGGCGCGGTCGCATCGGAGGGTCTGGACCCGGATGAAATCTTCCTAACGGACAGGTCGGGAAAGTCAGCTCCGAAACTTGCCGAAGAGGTCGGTGCTCACGTGAGCAAATCAAACCAGGAGCTCACGGACACTGTGGACGTCGTTGTCCTTGGGGTGAAGCCCTACGCGGTGGAAAAAGTCCTGGCAGAAATCGCGCCTAACCTGGCGGAAACGGGTGGACTCGTGATCTCGCTTGCCGCCGGAAAACCGCTGTCAGCCCTTCAAAAAGTCGCCGGCAAAGACGTGCCCGTCATCCGCGTCATGCCCAACGTGAACGCCGCTATCGGTGAATCCATGACCGGAATCGCGCGCGGCACGCACGCCACCGATGAGCACGTCGCCCTCGCGAAAGAAATCATGGAATCCGTCGGACGCACCCTCGTCCTCGACGAAAAAGACTTTTCAATCTTCGCCGCACTCGCAGGCAGTTCTCCCGCCTGGATGTACCAAATCGTGGAATCCTTCGCGCGCGCAGGCGTCAAACACGGCCTGCCCAAGAGTCAAGCCGTTGCGATCGTCGCGCAATCAATGCTCGGGTCCGCGCAGTTAATTCTTGACGAGGCCGCTGCTGGCGGTGCGAATCCTTCCAGCCTTGTCGACCAGGTGTGTTCTCCGGGTGGCACCACAATCGCTGGCCTGCTGGCCGCAGAAGAGGCTGGGCTGACTCCCGTGCTGGTTAGAGCAGTCGACGCGGCAGTGGATAGGGACCGGGAACTCGCCTAAATTCCGGCCTCTTTCGTCATAATTTAAGTACAGACCAGTTCGAATCGTGTACGATTTTAGATACGGCTACCGGTTATTTCCGGTTCAGTTATTTTCCACAGACCCAAGGAGGCGTCATGCTGGATCCGAAAACGATTGAGGCAATCGCGGATGAGCTCGTAAAGGCAAAAGAAGACCGCAAACCAGTTCCCCTACTAACCGCCCGTTACCCCGACATGGTGGTCGAAGACTCCTACGCGGTGCAACGCCTGTGGCGCCAGCGTAATGAGGACATGGGCCGCAAGCTCGTCGGCCGCAAGATCGGCCTGACTTCGAAGGCGATGCAGTATGCAACCGGCATCGATGAGCCCGACTACGGCGTCATCTTTGACGACATGGTTTTCGAGACCGGGTCCGTCTTCAACTGGGATGAGTACACCCATCCGCGTATCGAGGTGGAGCTCGCATTCGTCCTCGGAAAAGATATTAAGGGTCCGAACGCGAACATTTTCGACGTGCTAGACGCAACCGAATGGATTGTTCCCGCCCTAGAGATCCTGGATTCTCGCATTGAGATGGAAGGCCGCACAATCGTTGACACCATCTCGGACAACGCCGCAATGGGCGCCATGGTGATTGGTGGCCGCCCGATCCGCGTAAACGAGGTCGACCTGCGCTGGATTTCCGCCATGCTGTACCGCAACCAGGAAATCGAAGAAACCGGTGTTGCCGCTGGCGTTTTGAACCACCCGGCTGCGGGCGTGCACTGGCTAGCGAACAAGATCTCCCCACACGATGACTACCTGGGGGCCGGCGAAATCATTTTGGCTGGCTCGTTCACCCGTCCGATGTGGGTTCACAAGGGCGATTCAGTAGTTGCCGATTACGGAGAGCTAGGAACCATCACATGCCAGTTCAACTAGAACCACCCCGTACACTCGTTCAGCATATTGAGGACGAAGGCCGCGCCCTCATTGGAATGTGGGCTTGTGCCGCGTCGCCGATCACCGCGGAAATTTGTGCTTCGGCAGGGTTGGACTACGTCCTAATTGACGCGGAGCACTCCCCCAACGACCTGACTAGCCTGCTGCATCAGCTCCACGCGGTGCAGGCATACCCGTCGTCCACGATCGTGCGCGTACCGATCAACGATGAGCGCCTGATCAAGCAGTACCTGGACCTCGGCGTGCGCAACCTCTTGGTTCCGATGGTGCACACGAAGGAAATGGCGGAACTGGCCGCAAAGCGCGTTGACTACCCCGACACGGGAGTTCGCGGCGTCGGCTCAGCCCTTGCCCGTGCATCAATGTGGAACCGCATCCCGGACTACCTGAACCGGGCACGCGAAACCATTACCCTGATTTGCCAGATCGAGTCCGACCAGGCAGTGCAGGAAGTGGAAGACATCCTCTCCGTTGATGGTGTGGACGCAATCTTCGTTGGCCCCGCCGACCTTGCAGCCGACCTCGGCATCATCGGCCAAGCAACCGACGAGGAAGTCAAGTCCCGCGTCAAGCACTGCATCGCCGCCGCCAACAAGGCCGGAAAGCCAGTTGGCACCAACGCGTTCAACCCTGACGTTGCGCGTGAATATATCGAGGCCGGAGCTGACTTCGTCCTCGTCGGCGCTGACGTCACGATCCTGGCACGCGGTTCGGAAGCACTCGCAACCGAGTTCCTCGGCGACACCGGAGGCCCCGAACCCGCCGGATACTAGGCGTACTGGGCCTCTAGACAGAATCCCCCTCAAGTCGACCAAATGTCGGTCAGCTTGAGGGGGATTTCTATGCCTCTAGTCTCGAGAACCTAGCCGCGCGGGGTGCCGATATAGATGGTTTCGAGGAACTCTTCGATGCCCTCGGTGCCACCTTCACGACCCAGACCGGAGGCCTTCACGCCGCCAAAGGGTGCGGCCGCATTTGAGATCGTGCCGGAGTTAACGCCGATCATGCCGACTTCGAGTTCTTCGCCAAGACGAATCACGCGTTGCATGTCGTTGGTGTAGACGTATCCTGCTAGGCCGTACTCGGACCTGTTTGCCAGCGCAAGCACTTCTTCTTCGGTGTCGAAGGAGTGGACGGGTGCTACGGGGCCGAATACCTCTTCTTCAAGAAGCGGGTTGTCCGCGCCGTCAACCGACAAAACGGTTGGTGGGAAGAAGAATCCAGGACGATCTAGGCGCTTGCCGCCAACCTCGATTCGAGCGCCCGCTTGGAGTGAGCGCTTGACCAGGTCTTCAACAGACTCAAGCTGCTTAGCGGAAACAATAGGTCCGACGTCGATGCCCTCTTCCATGCCGTCACCGACAACCATCTTGGACATGCCCTCGGAGAACTTCTGGGTGAACTCGTCAGCAACATCGGAATGGACGTAGAAGCGGGACGATGCGTTACAAGCCTCGCCCATGTTGCGCATCTTGGTTGCAAGAGCAGCCTCTACCGCGACATCGATATCTGCGTCCTCGAACACGATGAACGGAGCAAGGCCACCGAGTTCCATGGAGGTACGCAGTACGTTTTGCGAAGCTTCCTTCAGAAGTGCACGACCAACCTGGGTTGAGCCGGTAAACGAAAGCTTGCGTAGTCGCCTGTCAGCGATGATCGCGCCGGTAACCGGAGGTGTCGAGTCGGTCGGAACGATGTTTACGACACCCTTAG
>DUQT01000233.1 GCA_012837655.1 Actinomyces sp.
ATGCACCTGAGCGCTGGTAGACGGTCCCATCGCCGCTGTCTAGCAGGATCGCCTGCGGGGTCGCTCCCCCGGAAATCCGGTTCGCGTCGTTGGGCGCACGCAGCGTTTCAGGCATTGAGGCGAACGTGGCGATCGTGACCTGGCGTTGCTCGCTCCCCTGCAGCAGGGTCAACGCCGAAGTGTTCCCCGCCCAAGAAGCGTCAATCAGTTTGCCAGCACCGACCTCGATCCTGGTTGGCACGTCCAAACCAATCGGAGTGCCATCCGTTGACCGTTTCACAGCCGTAACCCAAACGCTTCCATTTTCACCGCCGCGCACCAGCAGCGCCCTCGCGCCATCTGGTGAAATTGCGATTCTGGTTAGCGCATCGCCACTAGTCCACGGGCTCGCCAATTCAACTGGCTCGTCCGTATAGAGGTTAGCCACGACGATTTGGTCCCCGACCGTGCTCCAAATCCAACCCAACCGATCGATAGACGGCCGCGACAGGTTCTTGTGTGAATACAGCGTCCGCGGAGCCATCGACTGATGCACACCCACCAAATGGTCACCCGAAATGAATGCCAGTGGACTCGAATCCACAGGTCCAATAGTCGGGTCGCGCGGGTCGTCCCCCATTTCCGCAATTGGGGTCAGGAGGGCGGGGCCGGCACCATCATCCAGGACGAGCCCCTCTTCGCTGATGCCAACTGTTGTGTCCATTGCCCAGGTTGGCCCCGACGGAACAGGCACGTCATCCAAACTGATTTCGTTGTTGCGGATCGAGACCTCGGATACGGACGGAACCTGCATTAGCGTAGAAGTGACCTGCCACTTGAATGCAGACTGTTGGGCCCGAGTCGTCAAGGTTTCGCCCTCAACCTGGACCTCAGCGCGCCCACCCGTGATCTCAACCTGTTGCAGTGGCAGTTGCGCGCCCGCGGGAATGGCGGACACGACGGCGGGTGCGATTTCGGGTGATGGCCCTTCAATCAGCGCCTGCATAAGGTAGGAGGCCAATCGACGCCCCGGATACCAGCGCGGATCCGGAACCAAAGCATTCATGTCCGGGGCCAGGAAATACACCGACGCAAGCGTGTACACCGCATGGAAGGACGACCGCGAAATCAGCACACCGTCAGGCAAGTCGTTGATGCGCCACTGCTCGTTCTCATCTTGGACGAGCTCGTAATCAAGTTGCACACGGGCGGGTTTTGACTGAACGTCGTACTTGCCATCGGGAGTCACAACCCCATCAACTTCAGCTGAAACGTTGACCGTCCCATCATCTGCTGACAGGTTCGGAGTTTGATCATCAGAGTAAATCTGCACCTGCGCTTCAGGCCGCCAAGTCTTCGTCGCTTCCTCAGTTAGGTATGTGCGTGCAACTTGGAAATCGTCCGACCAGCCCGCAGCGGAAGCGCGCAAGAAGTCGCGCACAATAACCGCCGGCGCGGATCCATCAACCGGCCCAAACCCCTTTAGTACCAGGGATTCAGAGTCTGGAATATCGCGTTCAAACTGAGTCACCGGCCCCGACATCGGCAGAGCCTGGCAAGCCGACAGCACGAACGCCAGAGTGAGGACTAGGGCAAACCGTAAGCGCTTCACTGTTCCTCCCAAAGCTCAAGCGGCGCGTCCGCAAGCTCGGTTCCCTGCCTGCGCGGCACCGTAACCATAAAGGCCGATCCCTTGCCCAGTTCGCCATGAGCCTCTATCCTGCCGCCGTGCAAAAATACGTCCTCACGCGCAATGGACAGCCCCAATCCAGTGCCGCCCGTTGTGCGCGTCCGCGCGGGGTCTGCCCTGTAGAAGCGTTCGAATACGTGTTCGCAGGTTTCTTCATCCATGCCAACGCCATAGTCGCGAACCCGAACGGACGTGGCGTCATCATTTGCGCCGATCTCGATTTCAACGGGACCGTCCTCAGCGTGCTCGATTGCGTTAACAAGGAAGTTACGAAGAACGCGCTCCATGCGGCGCGGATCAGCTTCCGCAACACAGCGCGGGTTCTTCGCAATAACGCGAACCTCAACGTCTAACTGATCCGCGAGCGCCTGATTTGCCGACACGACCTTCGCGACGAGGTCGTTGAAATTGATCTCATCAATCTCAAGCGATGCGGTCTTTGAGTCGTAGCGCGAAATCTCCAGCAAGTCCGCAAGCATTTTCTCGAAGCGGTCAACCTGCTGGTGTAGTAGCTCCGCAGACCGGGCGGCTATCGGCGAAAAGTCGTCCCTACTGTCATACAGCAGCTCCTCCGCCATCCGAATCGTCGTCAGTGGCGTGCGAAGTTCGTGGGACACGTCAGAAACAAATCTTTGCTCCAGTCGCGACAGATCGTCGTATTCCTTGATCTTCTCCGACAGGGATTCCGCCATGTCATTAAACGCGCGTCCCAGATGAGCCATCTCGTCGATCCCCTTGGCCTCAACGCGAACACTTAGGTCCCCGTCCGCCAGTTGCGTCGCCGCCTGCGCGGTCGTGCGAACCGGACGCAGCAACCGGTACACGATCCACACAATTCCCATCGCCAGGATCAAAACCACCGGAATCGCACCTAGGGCTAGGGTTTGCGACAGCATCGCAATCGTCGCCTGATCGTCGCTCAATGAGTAGACAGTGTAAAGCTCGTACTCCCCCGCGAGCGGCAACGACACCAGTCCGCCCACAATAATGCCGGGCACAGCCTCGCCCTCGTCCATTTCGATTCCGACGGACTGATAAAACGGCCCGGTTCCAGACGACGTGCGTTCCCGCATTTGCGGCGTCAGGGACTCCATTAAATTTCGATCAATGAGGTCGTTGATCGCGAAGGTGGTCGACGCGGATGGTGAACGCAAAAGCATGGTGCCGACCGCGCCGGCGCCGGTTGCGGATGAACGCAGGGAGGACACTAACTGATTTGCCAGGTCCTGCACCTGATCCGGCGTAGTTGCTGTGGACTGGTCGAAAGTGGACTGCGCCTGTGCAATGCGAACGGACGCGTCGTCCAGGATTTGTTCGCGGCGCTGGTCGAAAATGTTTTCGCGAACCTGGTAGGTAACGGCAAAGAAAAGCAGCGACAGCACGACCATCATCATTGCGGTCATGCCAACCGCTACTTGCAGGGACAGCGACCTGCGTATGAACAAACCCAGCTTAGAGTTCTGGAGCCGTTCGACCACACCCGCAACAGGGCCCGCAGACATGGTTACGCAGAAGCACCACCGGCGCGGTATCCGACACCGCGGACAGTGATTACGATCTCAGGGTGCTCAGGGTCGCGCTCAATCTTTGCGCGAAGTCGTTGCACGTGAACGTTAACTAGACGAGTGTCAGCCGCGTGACGGTAGCCCCACACCTTCTCAAGGAGTTCTTCGCGGGAGAACACCTTCCAGGGGGCGCGGCCAAGCGCGACCAGTAGGTCGAACTCGAGTGGAGTCAGCGGGATTTCTTCACCCGCACGAGTCACCTGGTGGCCGGAAACGTCGATCTCAACGTCGCCAAGCTCAATGTGTTCCTCAGCCTGGTCTTCTCGCCCACGCAGGCGCGCCTTCACACGTGCAACCAGTTCCTTTGGCTTGAACGGTTTTGGAACGTAGTCGTCAGCACCGGCCTCCAAGCCCGCGACGACGTCCGAAGTATCCGAGCGCGCGGTAAGCATGACAATCGGCACGTCAGAACGGGTGCGCAAATCCTTGCAGATCTCGATTCCGTCCCGGCCCGGAAGCATCACGTCAAGCAAAACCAGGTCGGGTTCGACCTGGAGGAATGTGTCAACAGCTCCGGCGCCGTCGTGACAGTACGACACCTCGTAGCCTTCGGATGACAAGACGAGCCCGATCATCTCCGCTAGAGCAACGTCGTCATCAACCACTAATACACGTGCAGTCATATAACGATATTGTCACGATAAGCTGACAATTTCATGTTTTCCGCGCCGGCGTGCCTTCATCATGGTCGCCCAGTTCGCCTAGTTTCCACCCTCAACGATGCGAAAGTTGGAACGGCGATTCGCGACGCGCTGCGACTCCGGCTTTTCGACGCCGTGGGGAGGCTTCTGATTCGGTTCCGGCCGCCTCGTTGTGGGGCGCGGAGCAGGTTTGCGGGGCGCGCGTCCGACTTCACGAACCGCGTCCGCAAGTGCCAATAAATCATCCGGGGAGGGCGGTGCTGGCTCAAAGTTTGTGGCCAGGCGGATCACCTGCCAGCCGCGCGGCGCAGTGAAATTGTTTGCGTGCTTCTCACACAGCTCAAAGGCGTGCGGCTCCCTGTGAGTTGGCAGGGGCCCCAAAACCGCAGTGGACTCCGCATAATCGTAAGTAAGCGACGCCACCGCTGGCTGATTACATGTCGGTCGAGAGCAAGCGCGCATAGTGTTCACTCCCCCAGGATAGGTCCCAAGGTCGGATTCTCCCACTCGTGCGCGCCGGTGACTCCAAATGTCCGCGCTGCCGCTGTGCAGCGCACGAGATCGTGGGTAAAGTGTGGTTCATGCGTCCAGTAACTCGTCGTCGTGACCGCCACGGCAGAGGCCCACGCGGCCCCCTGCTTCCACCGGGTATTCCTGCTCGGCTCACTTGGCGACAGTCATTCGACCAAATAGTTGCCTGGAACGCACAGGAGATCCTGTCAAGACATCCTGAGATTTCACGGATCGAAATCGGCATCGATGAAGCCCCAAAGACTGATCCGGCGTCCTGGGAATCTCACCAGGTAGTCATGTGTCGAGTATTCCCTGAAAACCGTCTGGCCGGACTTGCCCCGCGCGTAGTTCTGTACCGACTTCCCATCCAGGCACGCGCCGGCAGAGCATCCATTCGAGATTTAGGTTCGCCCCTGCACGCCCTCGTTCGAATGCTTCTAGTGGACGGCCTTGCAGAGGCGACCGGACTGCCACCGGAAGAACTTCACGGCGGTCCACTCGGGCCGATACGCCCGTAAACTCGCACAGCTATTCCCATCTCACCGGCAACACACGCATGTAACCGTAACCCGCAGTGCCGCGCCGTCACTTCAGCCGCGCGCGCAACCACTACCTGCGTCCGTGTTCGTGAACTCGCGTGTTAACGTTCCACAACCAGCTTCGTTGTGGGGATGGACTCGCCCGCGTCGGTCAGCGCGATATTCGAGATCACCTTTCCGTCTTTACGCTCAACACTGCTGGTCAGCGACGCATACACAGGTTGCGCGGAAGCAACGGTCAGTTCCCCAGCGCCGATCTCCTGGGTAATCATTGAAAACGGCCCGATTTCGCGGGTTTTCCCGTTGATGGTTACCTCAACGACGTCGGCGTTTTGATTTGCGACGTTGAGGACGTTGCGAGCCTTGTCGCCCCCATCGGGCACCAGGGTCGCGAAATCGGTTGCGGGTAGGGACGGCATCCAGACGACGCGGTCGCCGACTTTCTTGCCGTCCTCATTAGGTTTGCCAACCGCGGTTGCGGACATTGACGCCAGAATTGGCTCCGAAGAGTTAACCACCACGCTCGCAACGTCCGTCCCCAAGCCGTCCAGGGAAAGTTGGAACACCGCGCCCGGGTCAAGAACGATGGTTTCGCTACCAGATAGGCCCATCAGGCCCTCTTCGGTTAGTAGGGTGACTTCCGCGTTGATCTCCGCGTCTCCAGGGTTCATGAGGCGCAGCTTTGGTTCGTCCAGATCCTTTTCCAATCCGACCAGAACAACCGTTTCCGAGGCCGTGTCTGTTCCGGTGATCGCGTCAACGCCTTGAGGTGCCAGGCCATCCATGCCAACTGTTCTGATGGTTGACACGGCTCCCGGCCCGGTAGCATCCACTCGAATGCCGAGCCGTTCATTTTCAGGGAAGTACGCAGCCAGGTTCACCGTTTCAGTGGACTTGGCTGACACGGTAATAGTCGGGGTTTCTTCAAGCGGACCGGTCGCTGACCAGCCGTGCACAGTCACCTGAGTTGCCTGCTGAGACGGGTTCGACACCGTCAGTAGCGCCGACTCCCCAACGGTCGTCGCCCCTACAGTGAACCAGCTTGTCGCGCGGGCCGGCTGGCACTGATCCAGCGTCATGCCCCGCACGTCCTTATTGGCCTCACTTTGCGCGAGCGCCAAGAAGTTCGCATCCGACTTCGACTGAATCGTTAGCCCAACCGGCGACTTCGACTTGTACACCGTCAGGTCCCCCGACGAGGTTGGCTCAATCTCCTCGCCAGACCCCAGGTCGGTCGCCTTCAAAACCTCGATACCGTCGGTTTGGGAAACCATAACCTGCCCGGAGCCAGCCGTACCCACTTCCGTTTCGATTCCCGGCACGCACACGACCTCGAAAATCTGGTTGGGAAGGACCACGTTTTGTTCGACTGGCTTGTTTAAATCCTGCCCAAAATCGAGGCTACTTCCAGACGCGCCCACCACCCCAAACGCGGCTATGGCAAGCACGCCGGTGATGGCCGCGCCGGTCAGGCGGGCCGTGTTCTTGACGGACCATTTAGGCGTCATGGTTACGAATCCTCCGTCGCACAGGGATCGCCGCGATTGCGATTCCGGCAATGGAAACCGCGCTCGCGATCCACCACAGCGGCATCCAGTCGTTGTGCCAGGCGATCTTTACGGTTCCGGTGGTGTCCTCCAGTTTGAATGCCTGCTGCCAGCCGTACTCCACGGGTTCTAGCGTGTCGGCATCGATCGTGGCGCGCCAGTTTTCGTCTGCGCGTTCAGAAAGTACGAGGACGGAGCCGGGCTCAAACTCAAAGTCATCAAGCTTGATGCTACCGCCGACCAGGCCCGACGGGACGGGCGTCAGAGTGCCCTGATCGTCAATGTAGATCCGCGACGGCTCAACACCATCCGGGCGAGCGCGCCACAGGGCACCAATATCAGTTTCACCGGCACGCTCCAAGGATGGGTTTTGATCCAAAGAAGTCTGGGCGGCGGCGTGGGCAGCGCCGGAACCAAAGCTCAGCGCGACCTGATCGACCGCGAAGTTAACCAGGCCGTCTGCTTGTTCGGGGCTGGTGAGCAGCTTTCCAATCAGTTCAGCAAACGCTGCATGAGCGGCATCCGTGGAAGCGAGGACGTCAAAGCTACCGTCAACCTGTGAGTACTGAACGTCGACAGCACTTTCAAGCCGTGTCCGCGGTGCTGAATCGCCCAGTTCGCGTCCGTCGCCGCGATACAAAGATGCACGAACCCCGTCGTCATTTACCTGCAGCACCAGGAAGCGTGCGTGGCGCGGATACTTCTGCGCCTCCTGCACTGCGGCTGGAGTCTGGTAGCTAGGAGCCGGCCCAATCAGCGTGTCCGAAGATTCCCCGGTCTGGTCAGCAAAGGCCACCGCGTTTGCGTGCGGAACCCACATGACCAGCGTTGCAATTGGGAGGACGAGGCTCACTGCCAGTCCAGCAAGTCCAACTGGTCGCATAATGCGTGCCAGTAGTTTTTCGCGCTCCGGGGCTTCCTGCCCCTGTTCAATCAGGCGTTTGCGTCGGCGTTCCTCCAGGCGCCTGCGAGCTCGGCTACTGCGCACCTTTTCTTCCAGTACTAGCGGTCGCAAAGCTCCAGCCCACGCGATAATCAGGCTGATCCCAGCAATCGACAGTGCCGCTGCAGGCCAGGCGCCTACCAACGCGTCCTCGAAAGAAATAGCAGTGCGTGATCCAACGATCGCGATGACAAACGCGGCGACCGCAACCACGTAGAACACGCGCGAACGCATCCAGTATCCCGACACCTTGAGCACGGCAATGGTTGCGCCCAGTGCAACCAGGGCACCCGGGATCAACCAAACCAGGTCCAGGTTCTGATTCCACAGCACCGGGAACGCCGTCAGGTCCTGCGGCAACCCCAGCACGGTCTGCCATGTGGGAGCCATGGAAAATCCCATTGGATGACCAGAATCTGCGAGAAGCAGGCGCAGTGTGCGAGTGCCCGGAAGTTGGAGCGCTGCAATCCAGGTCGGAATCATCATCACCAGGGCTGGGAGTAGCGTTAGGGTGACGCCCTTCCAGCGTTGCGGCCGGCTTGCAATCAAGAGTGCGCCCATCAGGATGAACGCCAACCCCGTCCACGGTGCCGCCGCCACAATCACAACGGTCATCCCGGCTGAAAGTGCGGCAAAGCTGGGGCGGAACGTGCGGTCTTCAAGTTCAAGTTCGGCCTGTCCGGCTCCCCTGATTCGAAGAGGGCGAGCTTTGTGAACTGTACGCATCCAGCCAAGCAGTAGCAGAGGCAGCGCCAGGTGAACCATCACGCCGGCTAGACGTCCCTGCGACCAGGACACCAGGAACGTTGGCATCACGAGCCAGATGGTTGCAAACGCGAACCGCCACTGCGCGCGATGCGTCAGCGTCACGGACGCGACGTACATGAACAGCCACGCCAGCACCGGGGACACGATC
>DUQT01000022.1 GCA_012837655.1 Actinomyces sp.
CCTGCAGCTTTTCACGCATTTTCAGCTTGTTTTGCGCGTAAAGGAGGGCGGATGGCGGCGGTTGGATGGAGACTTTCTTGCAGTTGGCGAGGACCTCTTGCGGGATGTGTTCGTGCTCGAAGGTGAGAACGTCGACGCCTTCAACAAGGCTGCACATGTCGTCCATCTTCTTCGGATCGCCCACGGGCGAATTAACGGTGACCTGGGCGGCAGATCCGTCTGAGGCCTCGACTAGGGTCTTGAGCGTAATGGCCAACTCTGTGGCCGGGGGAACCATCATCCGGGCGAGCTGTCCGCCGCCCACAACTGCAACTGTTCGACTCACAACGATAACCTATCTTGATTGCCACCCGTTTGGGCGAGTGGTCTCGCAAGTTAACCCTAGTTGTTTCAAAGCCGGGTTGATAATTGTGCGGGCACGTCAGAAGCGGCGGCGGCGCCTTCCCACGGACACCAGCGCGCCCTTCGGCATCACGGTATCGGGGTCAAGGCTGGCCGGAATCGCCGGCAAAG
Organism: Actinomyces sp.; assembly: GCA_012837655.1. Taxonomy (GTDB): domain Bacteria; phylum Actinomycetota; class Actinomycetes; order Actinomycetales; family Actinomycetaceae; genus Gleimia. The sequence continues at coordinate 514 of DUQT01000022.1, forward strand.
AAATGGTAAAGATTGGGGGCTTATTCTGCTTGAGCTCCAAGCGGCCACCGTTCCCCTTAATCAGGTCGCGCGCGAGCGGCAGGCCGATTCCAGTTGACCCGTGCGCGGAGACACCCTTTTCGAAGATCATCTCTGTCATGTCTTCAGCAACGCCTTCGCCCTCGTCGGAAACGTCGATCATGACTCCTCGCGATGAGGTCCCCTTTCGCGACACCACCCGCGTCGTCCCAGCGCCGTATCGCAACGAGTTTTCAATCAGCGTTGCCAGCACCTGCGCCAATACCGATTGGTCAGCAAGTACCGGCTGGGCGGCCTCGTCCGTGAAAATAAGTTCGCGACCCTCTGCCGCGAAGGCTTCTTCCCACTCTTCGCGCTGCTGATTAAATACCTCGAGGACGTGGATCGCTTCTGCTGTGCCACCGCTTTCTTTCGTGGCGTTAAGCAGGTCGTTAATGACGCCGGTGAGGCGCTCCACCTGCTCCAGGCAGACGCGAGCTTCTTCCTGGACGTCATCATTGTCTGAAAGGAGCTCGATTTCTTCCAGTCGCATTGACAGCGCGGTGAGCGGCGTGCGCAACTGGTGCGATGCGTTCGACGCGAACTGACGTTCTGCCGCCAGGCGCCCCGCCATGCGCTCCCCCGTACGGACGAGCTCCTCTTGGACCAGGTCGATTTCCTCAATCCCAGATGGCTTGACGCGGGCCTGGACTTGCCCCGACCCGACCTGCTCGGCTTGCGCCGCAAGGTAAATCAGCGGCGCTGAAATCTGGCGTGATCCGCGCAGGGCCAACCACCAGCCGACCAGAAGCGATGCAACCATGCCGGCAAGTAGTGCGATGACGATCTTGGTGACTCGCCAGATAGCGCTCCACGCAGACACTTCAGTGCGCACGGTTGTACCGGACGGAAGCACGATAGACGTGGAAAGGCGCGGGGCGTCCTGTCGCTCTCCGCGCTTTAACACGCCAGATTCGGGAATGTTCACGCGCACGTATCCGCCCGACATTTGGGAGTCACCGCGAAGCCACGAGTCCAGCATTTCAGTAGTGACAGGTTCACCGTCTTGGACGCGTCGTTCCACGGTGTTGCCCAACGCTTGGGCCTGCGCTTCCAAGTTCAGCTGCTCGGACTGCCAGACCAGCGCGCCGCCCAGAAACACAGACGGAATGCCCAGAATTAAGACCGCCACGGTCACAGCCGTGGCGATCATTTTAACTACGCGTGCGCGCATGTGTTAGGCCCGTTCTTTTTCGAACCTGAACCCCATACCGCGAACGGTCGTAATGTAGTGCGGATCTGAGGCGTCGTCACCGAGCTTGCGGCGCAACCATGACACGTGCATGTCCAAAGTCTTCGTGGAGCCCGTCGGATCCGATCCCCACACCTCACGCATCAAAACGTCACGTTCAACAACGTTGCCGGCGTCGCGGACCAGAACCCGCAGCAGGTCAAATTCCTTAGCGGTTAGCTGCAGTTCGCGATCCCCCACGAAGGCGCGGTGGGCGCCAACGTCGACGCGCACGTCCTGAGCCATCAGCTCGCCCTCAATCTCTTCCGAGTTCGTGCGGCGCAGTAGCGCACGCACGCGCGCGAGCAGCTCCGCCAGGCGGAACGGCTTTGTCACGTAATCATCGGCTCCCGCGTCCAGACCAACTACCATGTCGACCTCGTCCGCACGCGCGGTGAGGATCAAAATCGGCGTTGTCAGCCCGGCCTTGCGCACCTGACGGGCAACATCGAGCCCATCCATGTCCGGAAGTCCAAGGTCAAGAACAATGAGGTCGGCGCTGTCAACCTCACTTAGAGCACCACGGCCAGTCCCATGAGCTCTGACTTCGTAGCCCTCGCGACCAAGCGCGCGGGTCAACGGTTCTGCGATTGCTGGGTCGTCTTCAACCAAAAGTACTGTAGTCACATTTACATATTAAGGCATAACCTCAATTTGCACACTTCTTTACATGGTAAAAAGCGTCACGATATCGAGATATTTCCAGTTACGCAGTCGTGCC